>JAHFFU010000223.1 GCA_023247835.1 Candidatus Bathyarchaeota archaeon | reverse complement strand
TTGCGCGGTATTGGTTTCAAGCTGCCAGGATCAGATCCATCACATTCGTGATGATAAAATCCCTAAGTCACATACGAGTCGTAACTAATGTTCTGGTGTGACATCGAATGGAAGTCATGGAATATTACCGGGATTCTAGTGGGTTCTGGCGAATCAAGAACTTCCGAAGACGCCGCCGTGCTAGAATCTAGATCTCGATCGCTGCGGGTCAGTAGCCTTTCTCAGGGCTGTGTGGATCTCCACTATGTCTTGGTCACCTAGAACGTGGTCTGGGCCCACGCGTTCTCCCGGGAACTTGCTAGTCGGCCCCCAAATTCGCGAGTAACGGTACCTATCGGCTAAGTCTGTGTGGATGCTTCGCGCTAACTCTCCAACCGTCTTGCCGCCTCTTACCACGAACGGGAATTGTGAAGGTTTGGCTTCGTTCGGTTCCTTAGTGTAGACCCTTATGATTCCCAGACTGCGAAAGAGTGTCTCACCTACATCCTTGAGCCCTTGCCCAGTTAGAGATGAAGTGAACGCGGTGGGTAGAGTTTTAGGGAGTTGTCTCGAAAGTTCTACAGAAGCTTGACGATCCTCAGCTAGATCGATCTTGTTTCCGATGACCATTGTGGGCTTATACATCATAACGTTTTCGAAGATTGCATCTTCTACGTCCTCCGCCGATGCATCTCCGTATATTCTGACGAGTGCGTTCCTAATTCCATAGCTGTGCAGTAGTTGGCGAATTTGTGCGGGCGTGCACAACGTTTGTTGGCCTGACGTTGCAATACGTAATTCTCCTGAACCCTTCTCCCTTACTACTTCCACTCTCGATAATGGTTTCTGCGTGGAGACGCGGACATCTTCGAGGGAGGCGATCATAGAACCAAGTTGACGTGCTGGGTCGGCTGAAAGGTCAATTACAAGTATGAGGCCATCCGAAGACCTAATCAAGTCTACAGCCTCAGGCTGTACTTGGTATCGGCTGTCGCCACCAAACTGGGGGGCAGGCAACTCAACTAACTGTAGTTGAATGTCTTCGTACTGTAGCATTCCAGGAACCGGCCGTTGTGTTGTGTAATCGTATGACGCTACGGTGACTTGCGCGTTGGTGAGCGATCGTAGGAGGCTGCTGCGGCCAGCGTTGGTTGGCCCGAACATCATGACCTGAGCCGCGCCTTCTCTCTCGACGGACCAAGTCGAATGGCTACCGGCGCGTTTGCCGCGGTGCGCCGTTATTTCTTCTTTGAGCTCGGCGATCTTTGTTTTGATTTGCGCCCTCAGTCGCTCGTTTCCTTTGTGCTTGGGTATCGCTGCAAGGAATTCTTGGTAAGCCTGAAGCTTCTCCCTTGGGTTCTTGGCTACCTGGGCTGCCTGCCATTTTGCTTGAGCTTCAGCTGTGAGGTTTGCGGGCAACGCCTCTCACAAGTTTGGTACAAGGTTTCAGTGGAAAAGGAATGGTGCAGGGGGCGGATTTATGTCCTTTTCCGGAGCTTTAGTTACGATAGTCGCCGCGAGCCTATCGCCGATTCGCTGCCGGTCACGCGACGTCAAGATGACGATGACGGCGACGACATACAGTAGCGGCAACCAATCTAAGAAGCGCAAAAGGTTTCGCTTGAAAGAAGCGCCGAGCGAGCATGGCTCACCGTCTTTACCCAGCACGCAAAGTTTCAACAGTGACTTTCCTATGGTTGTAGCGAAGATTCCTTCGAGCACGAAGTAATAGGCAAAGGTGATTGTGACGAGATAGGCCATCGCCACGGGAGTCATGGAGGTCGCGCCCGTCATCGCCCAAAACGCAGTGAAACCTTGTCCCGCGATGAGGAAGACCACCCACAGGAGAGCAATGATACATGAGTCGACAACGCCTGCAATAAACCGGCTTAATAGTGGCGCGGGAATAATTTCGGTGGGCGGCGTGGATAGAGTTTCGATGCTGATTTCCTCGTGGTCCGTATGGCCTTCGTGCTCATTGTGGCGGGACATAGCTACCATTCCCCGATGGGCGTCAACTGGTTAGTAAATTCTGCTTCCGGAAGGATTTTTAGTGGACGAAAACGAATGCCTTCAAACATACGCTTAAATATTATCTGAACGGTAATCCGAACAATTCAACAGGAGTAATCGATCAAAATAATGGCGGAAGTATGCCCCACTTGCGGGCTTCCCATAGACCTCTGCGTTTGCGGAACAATCAGCATGGAGCAGCAGCTTGTAAAGGTCCGCCTTGAGACAAGGAAGTGGGGCAAAGCAACTACCATAATCGAGGGCATCAACTCGAAGAGCGTTAACCTCGGGGACCTGGGTGCGAAACTAAAGACCTATTGCGCTTGCGGCGGGACCTCCAAGGAAGGCCTGATATTGCTCCAAGGCGATCACCGGAACAAGGTCAAGAAACTGCTTGTTCAATTCGGCTTTCCCGAAGGTTCAATTGAAATTCACTGACAAATTTTGCTGAAGGCACGCCGGGATGAACCACTTCTTCGAAACAGTGAAAAACCTCAAACACTCCGGCCCCTCGCCCCATGCATGCCCAGCATGCGGGAGCATGAAGATCAAACAACAAGGCTCGCTGAGCGGGTGGTTGTTGCCGGCCGTCTACGCGTGTGAGGAATGCGGCTACGTGGGCCGCCTGGTCCTTGAGCTCGAAAAAGAGCCCGAAGAGCCAAACGAACGTTGAAACGTTAATGAAACGTTAATGTTCCATTTACGGAACATTAATATAACGCACGCCCCCCGAGGACAAACCCCAACGTCCTCTCGGAGCAGCTGATATGAGTGAAGCCTAAACATGGACTGCGCCTCGCCTCATGGATTGCAGTCCTCCTCGTCGTTTCTCTAGCATTCGCTGGGTA
>JAHFFU010000222.1 GCA_023247835.1 Candidatus Bathyarchaeota archaeon | reverse complement strand
GTAGTACGTAAACAGCTCATTCACCCGGCGAGGGCGAAGGATAACGCTATCCTGCTGCGAAAACCATGCCAACCGTGGAAAACGAGAGTGCATGTACGTGAGAACTGAGATTAAGTCCTGTTCAGTCAGGTCTCTGTAGGGGTATGCCTTCTTGAATATCTCCATGACTTCATGAAGGTACCATCTGCCCTTCTGCGTGAGTAACCCCACAAGTTGGTGCGTAAGCACGTCTAGCGGCTTGTAGGGAACCGAAACGGCCTCCAGATTCTCTTGGAGAGCACGTCTGGCTATGACCATCGCCTCCAGAGTGTCGTCTGAATCCAAGGCAACGATCATGCCGTCAGCGATTCGGCCAATTCTATGCCCGCTTCTGCCAACTCTTTGTATGAGTCTCGTTACCTGACGTGGGCTCATGTACTGAATCACATAATCTATGCTGCCAACATCTATGCCGAGCTCCAAAGATGAGGTGGCCACCAGGCCACGCAGCTGGCCGTCTTTGAGACCTCTTTCAGCACTTATGCGGGAGGACTTGGCAAGTGAGCCATGGTGTATCGACACGGGAAAATCTATATCCCAAACCTTCATCCTGCTGGCGAGAATCTCTGCGATCGCCCTTGTGTTCGTGAAGAGTATTACTGACCGATGCTTTTCGATCAGGTCGCGCATCAGCCTAAGTCGGGCAGCTACGTCAGGGTGAGTATACAATTTGGCTGCGAGTTCTTCATCCTTCGAAGTGGGTTTGGGACACGTAACCTCAAGATGAATCTGTCTCCCAACGGGAACATGAACTATTGTTGCTTCTCTTCCTTCTCCGACTAGAAATTTGGCAACCTTGTCTGGGGTGCCGATTGTTGCTGAGAGACCGATTATCTGAAAATCGTGCATCGCAGTCCATCGAAGCCTTTCCAGCCCAAGAGCGAGCTGACTACCTCGCTTGTCCTCGGCGAGTTCATGAACTTCGTCGACGATCACATATTGTACGGCTTGCAAGTGGCGTTTCAAGAGACGCCCAGTCAAAATAGCCTGAAGCGTCTCGGGCGTTATGATCAACATATCTGGAGGGCTCTTCGCCTGAATGGTTCTCTCCTTGACATCGGTGTCTCCATGCCTGACCGCGATTTTCAGGTCTAGTCGCTTTCCCCACCATTCCAATCTTTCAAGCATGTCCCTGTTCAATGCTCGAAGGGGGGTGATGTAGAGAATTTTGATTCCCGGAGTCTCACCCCGATTGGCTACATATTTACTGAGAACGGGAAGTATGGCCGCTTCAGTCTTCCCTGAGGCAGTTGGCGAAATCAAGAGAACATTCTTGCCAGCGAGGATCTCGGGGATGGCTCTTAACTGCGGATCAGTAGGAGATGTGAAACCGCGTTCCGAAATGGCCTCTCGTACGGGTTTCGCCAGTTCTTGGAAGACATTGGGTTGTTGAAGGGCCATTTGCCAGAGAGCACCTTGGCAAGTTATCGAACCGGATGTAAAAAGCTCAACGAAAGTTTAAGGGCAAATTTCACTGTACAGGAAGGCGAAAATGTCAACCCTGCGTGATGACCTTGCCGCTCCGTCAGCCCATAGTGGTAGTACTGGGTCATGTTGACCATGGAAAAACCACCCTATTGGATAAGCTGCGGGGCACCACAGTGGCAAAGAGGGAGCCGGGTCAAATCACGCAGTGGATTGGCGCGAGCCTTCTGCCAAGCCAAACGATTGAGCAAATCTGCGGCGAGTTACTGAAGCAATTTCATGTCGAAATCAAAGTTCCAGGACTTCTATTCATTGACACACCAGGCCATGAAACCTTCTCAAATCTGAGAAGAAGAGGCGGCTCCGCCGCAGACATAGCAATACTCGTGATTGATGTAACCAAAGGCGTGGAGCCGCAAACTGTTGAATCAATAAATATCCTGAAAAGTCGAAAAACACCATTCATAGTTGCCGCGAACAAGTTAGATGCGATCCCCGGTTGGAAATCCAAACCCGAGATTTCATTCGCGAGTTCTCTGAAGGGACAGTTCCCCGAGGTTCAGACTGACCTAGATAATAGGATCTACACAATTCTTGGGACGCTCTCAAGGCTTGGTTTCCGCGCCGAGAGATTTGATAGGGTTTCAACTTTCACGGAAACAGTGGCGATTGTGCCCGTGAGCGCTAAGACTGGGGAGGGAATTCCCGAATTATTGTCCATACTTACTGGGTTGACACAAGCTTACATGGCGCACGAACTCGAGACTACTTCGGGGCCCGCGAGAGGAACAGTCCTGGAAGTGAAGGATGAGCCTGGGCTGGGGACGACTATAAACGCAATCATCTACGACGGGGTCCTGAAGGTTGACGATACAATCGTTATCGGAGGTCGCGACCGACCAATAGTCACAGAAGTCCGCGCCATTCTCGTCCCAAAGCCCCTTGACGAGATTAGGGACCCGAGGGATCGCTTCACAAGTGTGCGAAGAGTTGCGGCAGCATCGGGGATCAAAGTGGCCGCTCCCAACCTGGAAAGTGCGCTTGCCGGCTCACCGCTTTATGCAGTTCCCAAAGCAAAAAATACCAAAGAATATGTGCGAATGGTTGAGAATGAAGTTGAAAAACTCCGCATCAAGACCGAGAGATCCGGTGTAGTATTGAAAACGGATACGCTGGGCTCGCTGGAGGCGGTCACCGAAGCTCTTTCGCGTCACGATGTCCAGATACGACTTGCGGACATTGGAGACGTATCTAAACGAGACATAGCTGAAGTGGAAGCATTCAGTGCAGAGGACAGGCTCTTGGCAACGGTGCTTGCTTTCAACGTGAAAGTTTTGCCTGATGCTGAGGAGGAGGCGAAGGTTGCAGGTATCCCGATAT
>JAHFFU010000221.1 GCA_023247835.1 Candidatus Bathyarchaeota archaeon | reverse complement strand
AAACAAAGCGAAACGCCTGGCCTAACCCAGTCTACCGCCGCAGAATCTGATGATAAAGTCTGTTGCAACTTGTTCAGCTTGCTGCAGGGACGAGGGATTAGTATTATTCGTTCTAGTTGCGAGTCTAGTAATCAGCGATTACATGCTAGGATTTGTTGCTCTGGCATTTCTCGGAATCTTGGTTCTGACTAGGTTTTGGCAGAGGATGTATAAGTAGCCAATTGCGGCGCGTGAATCCAGTCGGACCTCTAAGCCTGTGTGTGCCTTTTTTTGTGCCTTTACTCATCCGGAGGCCGGAGCGCGGTTCTCTAGCACATCAAGATTCAGCCCAGTCACACACTCGGTCGCCCAGGACCAGCGGGGGTAACGGACTAACCAGCGAAGACACTAAAGAACATCTTTCATGAGTGGGTGTAATGGTGCGAGCATCGTAATTTGAAACGGTCAGGTTCTTGTGTGTGGATGGACCTATTCAGGCGGGTAAATTCTTTTTCCGGTTTTTCTGTCGACTATTGTGATGGCTTGGGTTGGGCATGATTGGGCAGCGATTCGAAGGTTCTCGTAATCTTTTCCACCTGCTTCGTCAAGAACGTCCAGCTTGGCTCGGCTTCGGAAGACACCTTGCCCTGGACGTTCGTCTAGCCGGAAGACGTCTGGTGAGACTATGACGCAGCTGCCAAAGCCGAGGCATTTGTCCGCGTCTACTTCCACCTTTATCACACCCTCCCGCTCGTCGGCAGGCGCCTGCCGCTCCGACGGCAACTTCACCCCTAAGCCGTCAAAGATCCGTGTGAGCGCGTTGTTGACGCTAATCTTAGCAACTTTCCCATCCTTGGTGTATGCGACCGTTACGTCCTCGTCCAAAACCTTTGGCGTAGTGTCCTGTTCGTCCTCGATCAACAGTTGCAGCTGATCCGTTTTCTTATCGTACCTCATCCTCATTATGACTCAGCCCATTTAGTTCGTTTGCAGGCGGGTACGTATGCCTTTCGATGGCGCGCCTAGGGCGGCTCGAACGTTGTGCCGTGTTTTAATTTCCTGAGAAGTGCGCGTATCTCTCTGCTGTCTAATTGTTTGGGGTCGTAGTTTACTAGAACCATATTCGTGACGCAATTCACAGTTGCATCTTTAACTCCGCTTAGTTTCTTAAGCTTGCTTTCGATTAGCGCGGGCGAGGAACAGTCGATGCTGGACAAGGAAAAAATGGCTATCCCTGTTGCCTTGTTTTGTGTCGTTTGGCTCCCTGTCATATGAACCAACTTGCCCTTGAGATGGATTCTGATATGCTTCGACTTAGGGTGCAATTAACTGGGGCGTTCACAGAGAAATACAATGCAATACTGCCCATTTTGGGTGCAGTAGAATTCTGTTGACCTTCATTCATCGTTTGAGCTGGAAGCGAAATGTCAAGCGGTATCCAGATCGAAGAGCAGTACAAAAGCTAGTATCTTATAGCTTAGAACTTAAAGGTCACGGCGCGATCAGTGGTTGAGAATTTCGGCTGAATCCCAGCTGCCCTGAAGGCTTCAACTAGATACTGGCCGATGAAGAGAGACCATTTAGGTCCCAGTTCATGCACTAGCGTGATAGTTGTGCGGCCACCTTCGTTTGCCTCACTATATTCGAAGAGGTTTGCGTAGGCGGATAGATCGCGAATGTATTCGAGGACGGCGTTCAGGGTTACTTCCACGCTCTTGGACGTTATTAACGCGGAGGGGGCGCTCTTTCCAGCCACCTGCCCGGCCCTTACCATACCATCCTCCGTAGTTGCCTTCAAGATTTCAGCGAATGTTTGTCTACTCAATCTTAAGGCATTCATCCGTTGGACTAAACGGCCGAACTCGGCATAGTCTAGAAGTAGTTGGTTCACGAGCGTGTTTACGCTGAGGTTCTGCTTTTTTGCTTCTTCCTGAAGGGCCTCAAGAGCCTTCTCATTGATTCTGAAAGATTTGGCTACAGTTTTTCCTTTGCTTGGCAAACTAAGTCTGTTCTTAAGGGGCGAAGCCTGGTCTGATATGGGTTACGGCTCAGCAGAAGAGGTTGTCGTTCATTGAGGTACAGTTGGCGCGGCTTGTGCTCACTGTGGACGTCGCACCTAAATGCAGTGTCAGGCTATGCAGGTCCGAGGTCAATAGAATGACATTGCCCAAGAAAGTTGAAAGCGTCGGAAAGGTTGCCGCGGAAACTTGGTTCAAGCGTTTCACTTACGTGTTCCTGTTCAACGCACTGCTAGCCGCGGTCTGGACGATACCAGTTCTAGTTCCGGGCCTAAACATATCCAAGACCATAGCGGGCGGTTCAGCCGGAACTTGGGGCTTTGTTGGCTACATTTCCTTCCTCGTGGTCGGCGTAGGCCTCATGTTTGTCAGCGGCTTAGCCTACTACGAAATATCGAAGGTAACCGGTGGAAGGCCGAACGACAAACTTGCTTGGGCGCACCTGATTCTTCTAGAGGCAGGAACTCTTGTCGCAACAGCACTTTTGGCTGTGAGTGGCTATCAAGGCGGCACGATGCTGCTGGCAAAGAAACCGATTCCAGAAATACATGAATCTATCGTCGTATACGTCGTCCCAATAAGTATCACAATTGGAATGGCACTGCTCGGCAGCCTAGCCGGAATAGTAAACATGGCGATGGCGCTGCGCTCAGGGAGGAAGTGAATGACGCGTGTCTAGCAGAGTTCCGAAGGAAGACACAGTCGGCTACGTCATGAGCAAACCTGTCGTCAAACGATGCGTCACATCTTAGAGACGCCAACATACACGCCTGTCAAGAGAACGATTGCTCCGAGCGCGAGCAAGAAATAGCCTCTCCATCGGTCCTCCCGCGTATTTCTCCGCAGGACTAA
>JAHFFU010000220.1 GCA_023247835.1 Candidatus Bathyarchaeota archaeon | reverse complement strand
CTCTGCGTCCTCGACCATCGCAATCCCAATACGATCCTTCACACTGCCTCCTGGATTGAGAAACTCCAGTTTTGCCAGAATGCTGCATTGGAGACCGTTCGTGACTTTGTTAATCCTTACTAGTGGTGTGTTCCCGATCAATTCGAGAATGTTCTCTCGGTACTGCAACGATTATCTACTGTTCAAATCTGCATTCGATGGCTATAGCTTGTATCCAGAATCATCGATATCTGCCGCATCGGTTCAGCAATCAATAAATGCAGCTTAACCACCCTTCGCGTCCATGGAAGCGGTCTTCCTCGTTCAACCATGGGTCCAAGCGCGTACGGCGATGGACTGCTGCAAGCTTTGCTATCAGGAACGGGATAACAAGAGTCATCTAGAATGCAAACGGGCGCACCTGGCATCATACAACTCGCTTCTTGCGATACTGAAACTTGAGAAAGATTCGGCCTTCGAAGAAGCTTTGAAGAAACTGGAAGATGCTAAGCAAACTTGCGTTTCCACAGCAAAACCCGACGACAACTGTCACGGGAAGTCCCAGGAAGCGTTAAAGCATACGCTGGAATTGTATGACAAGATTTTGGAAGAATACAAGAAACGACTTCCGGGCAGATCGTCGCCGACACCTCGAATGTAAGAACCCTGGTACATCTTGGGGGTCACACAGCAGGCATCTGTTAAAGGTTCTCAAGGAATTCTAGGACATGTTTATGGCGGATGAAACCTGAAACATTACGAATGAGCATGAAATGGAACCTAAGGAACCGAGTATCATAAAATGGCTTGACTGGAGCGATGAGGCCTTTCAACGTGCCAAGGCGGAGAGCAAACCCATACTGCTTGATATTGGCGCAGTATGGTGTCACTGGTGCCATCGGCTAGACAAGGACACTTACTCTGTTCCAGATATTGCTGGGTATATTGAATCCCATTTCATACCTATCCGGGTCGATACAGATAAGCGGCCTGACATTAACCGACGTTACAACATGGGTGGTTGGCCCACAACCGCTTTTCTAACTCCCGACGGCCGCGTGATTAGCGGAGGAACCTACTTCCCACCAGACCAGATGCAACAGGTCCTGCGAGAAATTCACTCATATTGGGAGAAATCACAAGGCAAGCCTGTAGAGGAATTCGATATGCCAAAACCCGAGAGCATCCCAATCGGCTCATTATCACCCTCCATAATCGATGAAGTCCTTGGTGAGACCGCAAACAACTTCGACCCAATTTACGGCGGCTTCGGCTCACAACCAAAATTCCCAAATACAGACGCCCACGAGCTAGCTCTCCTCAAGTATCATTACAGCGGCAACCGAGAATTTCTCCGGATCGTAACGCTGACCCTCCAGGCCGTCGGAAAGAGCGGAGTATACGACAAGGAGATGGGCGGATTCTTCAGATACTCGACAACTAGGGACTGGAGTGTTCCGCATTTTGAGAAGATGTCTGAAGACAATGCGAAATGGCTACAGCTCTACGTTCACGCCTACCAGGTGACAGCTGAACCTTTCTATCTTGAAATCGCCAAGGGCATCATCAACTACATCAACACTTGGCTGAGCGATCAAGAGAACGGTTGCTTCTATGGCAGTCAAGACGCTGACGAGGAATACTACTCGCGGAGTAGATCTGACCGCGAGACACTCAAGCCGCCATACATTGATAGAAACATCTACACCAACTGGAATGCGATGATGATCTCGACATTTCTTGAAGCATCCTTCGTCCTTGGCGATATGTCACTTCGAGATTTCGCCCTCAAAAGTGTCGACCGCCTACTAAACCTGAACTACAAACACGGCGAGGGCATGTACCACTTCTACGACGGCAAAGCACAATTGCCCAGTCAACTAGTGGACCAAGTCTACGCCGCCAGAACACTATGCGACGCCCTTGAAGCGACAGGCGACCCCAAATTCCTGACACTCGCAGAAGAACTGATTGAAGTTACAACTCGCAAACTGTCTGATACGAGGCACGGAGGCTTCTTTGACACAATCACTGACTCCAAGGCACCTGGCTTTCTTAGCAAACCTGCGAAACCGCTTGACGAAAACAGTGTCGCCGCGCGCGTGCTAACGAGGCTTTACCATCTGACAGGTAAAGCAACCTATCAGAAGCTGGCCGACGACACCCTCAAACGATTTGTTGAAATCTATCCTCAATCCGGGTTCATGGCCGCGGATTACGCGATGGCAGTCGACGCTTTCCTGAATGACCCCACAACCATACGAATAGTGGGATTACCTGAAAAACCTCAGACCAAAGACCTGCTATCCGAAGCACACAGGATCTATGAGCCACGCCGGGTGATCCACGTCCTCAACCCCGACAAGGACCGAGACATGATCAGTGCTCTTGGCTACCAGATCAATGAGATTCCGACTGCGTATGTTTGCGTTGGGAGAGCCTGCACAGCGCCTATCACTGAACCTAAGCAGATCGCTCCTGAAACGATCAGAATGGTCAATGCACAGTTCAGAAAATGAGCTTGAGCTCTTTGACTTCCAGTTTCTGTTTGACCTGATCCATCTCTTCCGCTCGCATGAGTTTTCGAGCCGTGAAACCAGCGCTATCATTCTCACTTCTAGGGATGATGTGCACATGTACGTGAGGAACTAGCTGGTTCGCCGCTGCTCCGTCGTTTATTGAAATGTGAGACGCGCTGGCGCCAAGTCGGGAAGTTACCAGCGCATTCAACGCATGAACACGCGCATACAATGCGCAGAATTCCTTCTGGGAAAGATCCTGGACTCGTTCGAAGTGTCTCTTGGGTAGGACGAGCGTGTGGCCGATGGATATCGGATACTTATCAAGAATTGCGATGAATTGCTCGTCCTCGTAGATTGTGCTGGACGGAGC
>JAHFFU010000035.1 GCA_023247835.1 Candidatus Bathyarchaeota archaeon | reverse complement strand
CCTAACCTATTGTGCATCAAGCCCGGAATGAACGAGTCATCCTTCGCATCCTTGTAGAATTCCACGCCCTGAACGAGCGATGATGCACAATTGCCTACGCCGACGATAGCAACGCGAATCTTAGCCGTCCCTTTTTCCTCCAAACTGTGAAGATGGTTCGTCAAGTTGCTAAGCTCATATGTAAAGAGCTAGTTGCCGGGGCACGATTGCCTAACAAGACGATGCGAAAACAACCTAGGCGAACTCCGAAGAAAGTATATTCACATGGGAGTAGTCCATTAGGCATACCGGTGAGCAAGAACTTGGATGAGCCAGAACGAGAAGCATTCTTACGTGATGTGGATGAGTTCTGCAAGGAATTGAGACCCATCGAAGAAGTCTGCTATGTCGAACACACTTTCAATGAGCAGCTGATTCCCCTTTCCAGGAAGTACAATCTTCTCGGTATTCCGGTAAGAAAGGAATACGGTGGACGCGGGGCTGACTCAGTAACCTACGCTAGAGCCCTAGACCGAATCGGGATGGAAGGGACAGGTATTCGCACCTTCTTCTCAGGCCATACATCCATTGGCCAAGTTCCGATTCAGATGTGGGGAAACGAAGATCAGAGGAAGCGTTACTTGCCACCTTCCACGAGGGGGGATAAGATTCTCGCATTCGGTTTGACGGAACCTGAGGCTGGTAGCAACCCGCTTGAAATGAAAATGGCGTACGAGGAGAAGAGCGGTCATTATGTTCTGAACGGGGTGAAGTACCTAATTTCCAACGCCGGGATAGCGCATAGCATCGTAACCTTCGCCTATCCCAAGGCCGGAGGCCGCGTAAGCGCGTTCATAGTTGACACGGACAAGGAGGGTATTCTAAGACAGGATTTAACAACAAAGCTAGGGATGCCGACAACTAACACCGCCCTCTTCGAATTGCACGATTACCCCGTGCCAAAAGAGAATCTGCTCGGCAAGGAGGGGGACGGCTTCAAGATCGCCATGTCCACCCTTATGAGCGGGCGTTTGAGCGTGGCCGCAGGGTGCCTGGGCGTCATCGCAGATTGCCTGAAAGAAGTGGTTCGCTATTCAAAGGAAAGAATCCAGCACGGAAAGCCGATCGCGAAACATCAGCTGGTGCAAGAACACATTGCGATGATGAGAACTGAACTCGACGCCGCGAGGTGCTTAGTCTACAGGGCCGCCCACGCCAAGAACGCCTACGACGCAGACCCCACTAACGCCAAGGTACGCGCCCGCGCTGACCTGTTAATCGCCGAGGGCAAGTTCTACGCTTCAAACGCGGCATGGGACGCCGCGGATAGAGCGGTGCAGGTCTTCGGGGGACGAGGGTACTCCTACCTGTTTAGGCCTGGGAGGCATCTGCAGGACGTAAGGGTTTGCAGGCTCTATGAGGGGACAGATGAGATCATGAAACTGAAAATTGCATCCGCGGTCTTAGGAAAAGAATACGAGGCTTATCAATAGTTACGATGCAGATTCTAGTTTAGACTTGACGCAGTCGAAGAATTGCTGCGTGAATTTGCTCGTGCTACTCTGAATAAGGCTAGGGGAAATCTCACCTAACAAGCCGCCGAGTTCGGCATCAGTTTTCCAAGCTAATTCAGTAGTCCCAGCGTCAACTTCGTTTAGGTCCATGCTGGCCGTCAACCGAACGGACACACCAGCCCCCTTGCCCAAAGCTTCGAACTTTGAGTGTGAAGGTGGATTTTGATCAAGTAAAGTAAAATCAAATTTGAAACTCCCTCGAACGAAGGCAATTCCCACTCTCACGCTCACTGTGAAGGTTTTCGAATCCTTCACATCGAGGCTCTGCAGGTCGGGAAGGCACTTGGCAATTTCCTCTGGTTTCGAAATGAAATCCCAAACTTGAGCGCGCGGTTTTTTCAGAAGGTAAGTGCCTTCGAGGTGCATCAGGTAACGCCTCTCATTCCGAGAGCTGGATGTTCAAATAAAACACTGCGTTCCACGCCTCAAATCACTCCCTGTGCGTGAAGTTCGGCGATGCGCTGCTTGTCGTAGCCAAGCAATCCGCGTAAGATTTCTTCGGTGTGCTCGCCGAGAAGCGGCGGTGGCGATTTGATCTCAGGCCTTGTCTCAGAGAATTTCATTGGTATCCCGATCTGGTTAATCTCTCCGGCTTTGGGATGCTGAACTTTCACGAGCATTTGCCTATGCAAGACCTGCGGGTCCGAGAATATTTCCTCCATTGAGTATACGGGACCTGCGGGCAGCTGTGCATCAACCAGAACCTTCAGCCACTTTCGCCGCGTTTTTCCTCTAAATACATCCTCAAGGATTTGTATCAACTCATTCCTGTGTGCCACGCGGCTCGGGTTCGTTGCGAACCTTGGATCGTCCGCGAGTCTCTCCATTCGAATTGCCCTGCATAATTCTCGGAACAGTTTGTCGTTGCCTATCGCGAGGGTAATGACGCGATCGTCTCTTGTCTTGAAGCATTGGTAGGGTACTATGGTGGGGTGTGCCGAACCCATTCTTTTCGGATTGCGTCCGCTCGCGAAATAGTCTGCGGCCATATACGTCATCCACGAAACGGTGCTGTCTAGCAGTGAAATGTCAAGCCACTGCCCCCTACCGGAGCTTTGGCGAGCGATAATCGCCCCAAGGATCGCTATTGATGCATACATCCCGGCACCAATGTCTGACACGGCAACTCCAATTCGGACTGGGGGTCGATCTGGTTCACCAGTGATTCCCATGAGCCCGCCCATTCCCTGCACCACAATATCGTAGGCCAACCGCTCTCTGTAATCTCCAGTCATCCCGAAACTCGTGATTGAACAATAAACCAGCCGCGGATTCTTCCTAGCAATTGCCGAATAATCCATCCCGAGCTTCTCCGTGACGCCCGGCCTGAAGTTTTCGAGTAGAACATCGCACTTAGCTGCAAGCTCGTAGAAGATATTCCTCCCTAGTTCGCTATTGAGATTCAGGGTTAGGCTCTTCTTGTTGCGATTAACCGAAAGGAAATAGGCACTCTCTTCGCCTATGAATGGTGGGCCCCAATGCCTTGTGTCGTCGCCTCGGGCTGGGGGTTCTATTTTGATAATCTCGGCTCCGAGGTCTCCGAGAATCATTGAGCAGAATGGGCCGGCTAGAACTCTAGAAACATCGAGAACCCGTATACCTTCCAAAGGTCCGGACACTGCGTTCCACTATCCCTGCTCGGAGTAGCTGCCAGGTGACTTTTGTAAGGATGCCCCACAAGGGGTTCTTTCTTCAATTGTCAGCGGTAGGTCGATGGGCCAGCATCGTTTTGCTTACCAAAAGGTACGCAAGATAACCTATGATGACTGCGATGAATTGGCCGATGAACGCTGAGTATGCGGCTTCGGTTGTAGATATTCCTGAGGTCGTTGGTAATAGGTAGGTTAGCCAAAGTGAGGTAATGATTATGTAGACGATGCAACCGGCAAGAGTACTGGACTTACGCGCATAGTAGATTATCAATAGGCCTATGAACGAGAAGACCGGTGAGAGCGATGCAATCGGGGATGCTTCTACACCAAGGTTTGCGATGAATTGCCCGAGCGTCAGGCCAAGGACAGCTGGCAACCCAAAGATAGCGACAAAGGCACTCGGGGTCTCACCAATCTTGATCTGATATGCGAGCAGTGGGATCTTCGGAAGGCCCAGAGTGCCCGCGGCGTAGATGGCGGTGAAGACGACGAAGGTGCCGAAGTCTCCTAGCTTCAAGTTAAGAGTCGACTCCCCTGCCACATCAGAGCGAAAAGGATGAGCCAGATTATGTGGACAAAATGCCAATAGGTCGAAGTGGCCTCAACAAAGCCATAGTTCTTCGGCGAATACTGCCCCATGAACGCCCGAACGTCTGTATAGACGTAGGCGATCAAGCCGGCAACGACGTGTGCTCCGTGAATGCCCGTTAGAAGAAAGAAACTCGCCCCAAAGATTCCGCTTGCAGGGGTAAGTATGTTATCGAGGATCAGGTGGGGCCACTCGAAACCGAATTGGAGAATCGGAAAGAGACTCCCGAGAATAGTGGTTCCAACGATCCCCACCTTGAAGGCTTTCTCCCTACCCAGTTTCAGTTGCCAAACCGCCCACTCAACAAGAACGCTGCTCGAGATCAGTACCAGAGTCTGGATGCGAGCGATGAAGTCATCTAGGATTGGGGCACCGGCGGGGGGCCAGAATGGAAGCTGCGCTCTAATCGCGAAATACATTCCAAATGCTCCACCGAAAAGGAGAAGCTCGGTGAGAATGATGATTTGGATGGTGAGGCTAATGTCGACGGGGAATGGTCCGAGGACTGTGTCTCGCGGGATTCGAGGCAACGATTTTGTGACTGTCGAGGACCAGTTCTTTGTGTCGCTGTAGAGAAATGCAACAAGAACTGCGCCGAATGAGAGCATCATCAAAAGCCCTGCCAGTAGGACTAAGCCTTTGAGAAGGAAGAAGAGGCCGGTAATCGCAACGCCGGTGGCAAGGGCAATAACTATAGGCCAGATGCTGTGCTCCAAATATTCCGGAACATGTTCTTCTGGCTGCTTCGGCGAGGCCTCACCGGCGATTCCCATTCTTAGGATCCCTTCGCCCAGCCCCGCTGCATGAAATATAAATTTTCGGTAAAGGCTTTGTTGAATCCACTTAGCGGCCGAAAAGAATCGTATTCTTATTAGCTACCGCTTCCTTCTCGCATGGCTCGAACGTCCTTGGTTTCACGAAGGCTCTACGAGCTCATTGGGCTCGCATGCGGCTTCGTTTTGATTGACTATGGTTTCAATTTCGTCGCCGCCGGTTTTCCGGGAGCGCGGCAACTAACTTCGCAGTTCGTCGGGGCCAACCTCATTGTGGGAGGTTCAGCGGCAGTTTTCATCTCCCTTTATTACCTGCTCAGACCGGCTGAGGCCGCTGCATCAACAGCAACGCAACCCCCCTCACCTGTGCCGGATGTGGGTATAGAAACGATAGTTGAAGAAGAGACACCTCCGAAATCAGGCTTCTACAGAAACATAGCCTACATAGGGTATTTCTTCACATTTCTCGGCCTCTTTTCCGTGGCGGACTTAGTTCTCCAGGTATTCATCCGCTCGATATACAATGAAGCACGCTGGTGGGTTGAAATTCTCCTCGTCACCTTCGGAGTATTGTCGTACACGATCTTCGGCTCTATTGGCAGGCTTGGTTCCCAAGAGGAAGCGAAATTGGCCGTTCCACTGACTCAGCGCAAGCTAATTCCTGAGAACGTTGCCCCAGCGCAACCAGTCCTCGCGACTGCTACCCCATCATACCCGGAGTCTCTGGAAGTCCGAATAGCAGACTTCACAAGGACTTCGGCCGGTGAGTACGAGCGGCATCTGTCAGGCAAAGTCTACGACATGTTCCGAATCGAGCGAGAAGTCACTACAATATGGAGAGAGGATAGGAGGGGGATGCGTTCTGTCTATTTGACTGGGCCATATGAGTTGAGTAGGAATCTCTTGGAAGAGCAAGTGAAGAGCGGGCACGAGTTGAGGATCGGATCTCTGAACCTCTCAGCGAATTCGATGCGGGAGTTGCTAGCATTGCAGGCGCATCCAACGGAAGGGTTCTCTCCTCCTCCGAGTTAACCCGTCCTACTTCGTTAACAGAGCCCGCAGGATGACCGATATCACGACTACTGTTGTTATGGTGAAAGCAACCACCACGACCTGTTCCTTCGTCAGCGAGCGTGCACCCCCCTAGAATCGTAAGCCATCGCGTTCAATGTTGTGGTAAGCGCGCTGGCGAATACGAGTGTCGCAAGTGCAAGATGCGAGGTGACGGCCATCGGAAGCGTCCTCGTGTTTACGGTTATCATGCCGAGGATGATCTGACCTAAAAGTAAGGCGAACGTTAATGTCGAAAATTTTGTGATTCTGCTGGGCCAGCGATACTTGCCCCATGCAACCAGCATCGTGGCAACAACTAGGACCGTGACGACAATCGTCCAGACCCTATGTGCGAGCTCGATGATTACACTAATTGTGAGCCCCGGAATCACTTGTCCCTGGCACAAGGGCCAATCGGGACAGGCTAATCCCGAACCTGTAGAAGATACGACCCCACCGAGGACTATCAGGATATAGACGGCAACTACGGTGGCCAGCGACAGTCCTTTGAAGGCTGTCAGTTTCACGGCCATGGGTCACCAGTGACTCGTGGCCCACGAAGCCAGCTGAACACCAAGTTAACAACCAAAATGATGACTCCTATTCCTATCAGGAAGGACGCTACACTGGCCAGAAGATTCGGAGTTGCGTATTCGACTGGGTAAGTGTACCAGCGTCTTGGCATGCCCTGCAACCCCAACAGCAACATCATCGAGAATAGAAGGTAGATGCCAACCTGCGTTAGGACGAACTGGATGTTTCCCCACTTCTCGCTGTACATTCTTCCAGACATGTAAGGGAAATAGAAGTACAGCGCGGCAAAAATGGCCTGAGTCGAGGCGCCGAGGAGCATCAGGTGTATGTGGCCGACGACCCAGTATGTGTCATGGAGTAAGTAGTCAACCGGAATCGCCGCCTGAAAGACGCCCGTAGCGCCAGCAACGAAGAATGTGGAGATGAATGCGATAGCGTATTTCATTGGCACCTTTAGGCTGATGCGTCCCCCAATCATTGTGCCAATCCAGTTGAACACTTTAATTCCAGATGGGACGGCTATGGCGAGAGTCATAGCAGCGAACGGGAATCGTGCCGTTATTGAAAGCCCAGATGTGAACATGTGGTGCGCCCACACTCCGAAACCGAACACACCTATCATTATTCCGGAGCCGGCGACCATTCCGTAGCCGAATATTTTCTTGTGAGACATTATTGGGATAATTTCAGATATGAGCCCGAAAGCGGGGATTATCATAATGTATACTTCAGGATGACCGAAGAACCAGAACAGGTGTTGCCACATAAGTGGATCGCCACCAAGATTGGGTAGGAAGAATCCTGTCCCGAGATTGCGGTCGAATAGAAGCATTACCAATGCGGCCGAGAGGACTGGGGTTGCGCCTATGATTAGGAATGAGTTTACGAGAGTCATCCAGACAAAGAGTGACATGTTCCTGAACATGACACCTGGCGCGCGAAGCTTGTAGATTGTAACGACAAAATTCACAGCGCCCAAGATAGAAGAAATCCCAAGCACATTAAGGCCTAGGAGCCAAAGGTCAATTCCGTAACCAGGGGAATAAACTGACAAAGGCGCGTAGCCGCTCCAACCAGCATCAGGTAATCCGGCCCAGATCAGCGCGCCGCCGATCGGAAGCAGCCAGTAGCTAAGCGCGTTCAAACGCGGGAAGTACATGTCTCTGGCTCCTATGAGTTTCGGCACCAAGTAGTTTCCAAAGCCGATAAGGCTGGGTATGACCCATAGGAAAATCATCGTGGTGCCGTGGGTTGTGAAGAGGCTGTCATAGACTTGAGGCGTTACTACTGCGTTACCTGGCTCTGCCAGCTGAGTTCTGATCAAGAGCGCGGCGACGCCGCCGAGTATGAAGAAGAAGAATGAGGTTGCAATGTAGAGAATTCCTATGTCAGCGTGATAAGTTGTGGTCAGTATGCCTTTCAGGCTGGTATAGAACGCTGGCCTCTGCTTCTCTTGGACTACGACTTGCATCGCACGTCATCGCTCCATTATGCGAGTACGACGAGTTGGCCTATCATCGTGTAATGGCCTGTGCCACAGAATTGCGTGCATACTATGCTGTACTGCCCGGGGCTGTCTGCCCTCAGCCAGTAGTGGTTATCGTGGCCGGGAATGGCATCGATGTGGACACCGAGTTCGTAAATGAAGAAGCTGTGCGCAACATCTTCAGATACTAACTCAAAGTCCACCACTTCCCCGGCCTTCGCATAGAGAGTGTTCCGCAGCGACACTCCGTTAGGGTAATCTTTGGTTGTTCCATTGGGGAAGGTAATCGAGCTTCCAGGGGCATACTCAAACGTCCAGTAGAACTGGCGGGCGATGACCTTCACGTGAACGGATCCCGGGGGAGCGGTATCCACTGCAATTAACGTAACGCCAGCAATCACGCCGATGTAGGCCATGACCGCAGATGTGATGAGGACGGAGAGAATCTCTATAGCGTGTGTCTTCGAAACCACTACTGCGCACCCGTCTTCTGACGTTTCTCTCTAAACCTAATTATGGCGTAGAACAAGAGTCCGAAAACAACGATACCGACAATGATTCCTATTATTAGAATTTGGTTGAAGAGCGCCCATTCTGCTGCGGCCTGTGACGATTGAGCTAAAGCCAAAGGCGCTAAGGTGAGAATCAACAGTCCGACAAG
>JAHFFU010000034.1:3114-8310 GCA_023247835.1 Candidatus Bathyarchaeota archaeon | reverse complement strand
TTTTGCTTTTCAGCCTTCCAAATCCGTTCGAATAATGATCTCTGGAGTCGTCCTCAATCTGGAATTAGCGAGAACTCCGTCCGAGCAAGAGAAGGGCCTTTCGGGCCGCGATTCGATGCCTCTCGATCACGGGATGCTTTTCATATTCGACGGGGAAGGCTACTGGAGTTTCTGGATGGAGGGCATGAAGTTCCCATTGGACATAATCTGGTTTAACTCAAGTAAGCAAGCGGTCTTCTTTGAGCAAGACTTGCAGCCCTGTGGTCCTGACATCTGCCCAGCCTTCTCACCGTCCGCAAGGGCGATGTACGTCTTAGAGGTCAACGCTGGTTTCGTCGCGGCCCACCAAGTTTCTCTGGGCGACGTGTTCACGTTTCTGATGCCCTGACCTTCGCTGGATTTAGGCTTGAGTATATAGGTCGGCTGAACCAACTACTCAGTATGCCCATATCTCGTTTGACCTATGAGGAATTCCTTGGCAAAGCAAAATTGTCGGCTCAGGAGCCAACAGATTTCTTGGTCCAACAAGAGAAGACTGTCTATGTTTACGCCTTAACACGTGACCGTTGTGCAGGATGTGAAATCCAAAAGCCGCTCTTTGAGAAACTCGCAAACCAAATCCACGAGAAATACGATGACCGAGTCGAATTTGGTTCAATTCACGTTTCGCAGGACGATCAGTTTAGGAAGAAATTGCAGGATTTCCGACGCGTCCTGAGGTTCGCTGCCTACCCAACCTACCTTGTTCTGCTAAAGACTGAGGTCGGCATTACGGAGATATACCGGGGCATTGAACCTCCCATGGAAGAGATAGCGCGTAACATCGACATAGCGTTGGAATTGGCACAACGCTAAGAACGAGAGAAATTCTTCAGATATATCGGTGGGCTGGTTTCAGGGTCAAGTAGACCCCGGCCAAGATCAGTGTCGCCCCTAAGCCACCATTGGGATCGGGAATTTCCTGTAGGACTAGCCAACCTAGCATTAGCGCCAGAATGGGCGTAATGAAAGTAATCAGTGAAACGTTAGTGGCAGTAGTCTTTTTCAGAAGCCAATATAGTCCGACAAACGGGAGAGCCGTGCCGACTATCCCTAAGTAGAGTACCGCTACAACCGCAACGGGGGTAAAATTGAGAGTTGATTTCCATTCGGTGACCAGACCGAGAGACAATAACGCCGCTGTTCCTACCAAAGCCTGAACCAGAACATTGGCTGCGGGGTCAATTTGCTCCGCGTGTTGTTTGCCTACAACATTCGCCAACCCCCCCGAGGCCGCGCTTCCAACCACGGCCAAGCTCCCAAAGAGGGAGCTCTGAGCTGCAAGATTTTGTGCTGCGGTGATGTCTCTCCAAAAAATTGCCAGAAGGCCTGCAAAGGAAAGGATTACTCCTGCGGCTTTCATTCTTGTAAGCTTCTCGTCGACGATGATGTGGGCTAAGATAACAACGAAAAACGGTAAGGTGGCGAATAGGATGGCGGACAGGCCTGATGATATGTATTGTTCGGCCCAAAAGACTAGACCGTATGGCACGCTGATCTGAAAGACACCCAAGAATAGCATCACCATCCAAGACGAACGGTCTCTGGGCACATGGGCGTGAAGGACCTTCGCCAAAACGAACAATGCTATTGTGGCTGTTGCGAAACGAATTCCTGCAAAGAGGAATGGGGGAAGGAATTCTAGTCCAATCTTTATCCCTAACCATGTGGAGCCCCAGATGATACAGAGGGCGGTGAAAACTAGGCCGGGGGCTTTCGACTGCAAATTCCCCAGCGCTCCTTAGGTGGAACAGCGAAACTTCATTGCGGATTCTAAGTTCGTCTCAGCCGAACCAAGCTTTCATTCGTTCTTCCAAGAAATGCTGTTTCTGGCGGTATCCTTCTTCATTCGGCGGGTCAAATTCCCATTTTGGACTCGGTTGAGCAAAGAAGTTCGCTCGTACCGGTGCTGCCTTTCCATCCCCGACCTCCATGTAGCACACGCCTTGGCCCTCAAAGGTGGCGGATTTGCTCTCTCCTTGTATTTCCTGAACGATGTTCTGTGCCACAACCTTTCCTTGCTCCTCGGCTAGGATGCCTGCCCTAGGGAGCAGTAGTCCTTTCGGAATCTTAGTGCCTGCGCAGTCGCCGACCGCATATACGTTCGGAATTTTTGTGGCTAACGTTGTTGAGTCTACCGGCAGCCATCCGGGCTCATCAATGAGCCCAGAGTCCTTCAGGACGGATGGGGCAACATGTATGGGAATTGCGAAAACCGAATCGTGCGGTATCTCCTTGCCTTCCTCGGTCAGCACACCTTTCTGTTGAATTTCCTTCACCTTTTGCGAGGGATGGTACTCGATTCCTCGATCCGCGAGCAGTGTGGTTACCATCTTTCCGGCTTCAGGGCCGAGTATGCCAAGTGGGTGGGGCTCCGGTGTTACTATTTGCAATTTCACTTTACCTCTGACCCCTTTCTTTCTGAGAACATCGTCAATGATCATGGACGCCTCGTAAGGCGCAGGAGGACACTTGAAGGGCACCCCACAGACTAGGACAGTCACGGTCCCACCGTTCAGTGAACGTAGCACATCCCGGATCTCTGCGCACCCGCTTTCGCTATACAAGTTCTTGGCGTGCCTAGCGAAGCCGTTCGGCGAACTAATCGAGTATTCGGCTCCTAATGCGATTACGAGGTAATCATAGTTGAGGCGCTGTTTTCCAACACGGACTTCATTGTTTGCAGCATTGATTGCAGTCACTTCGCCCTCGATGAAGTCAATACCCCGCTTGGCCAACAGGGTTCGATTACCAGGTTTTTCACCGACTTGCCTTGTGCCGTTGAGTATCCAGAGCTTAGTCAGTCCCATGAAGAAAAGTGGTTGCCTGTCGACCATCGTCACCTTGTGCTCGGAACCGAGGCCCCTTCGAAGAGTGTCGGCCGCCGCTAGACCGCCAAAGCCGCCGCCGAGAATTAGGATATTTTTGCCCACGCTAATTCAACGAGCCATAGAACGAGTCAAGCCTTTAGAAAGCTTACTCATACCTGCGATGAAATTTGCTTATCCGTTACGAGTTCTATCTGATGTCAAACACTACGACTGAGACCCGCTTCGCGCATCGTTGGCAGAAGATGAAGTTCTGCAGGACTTGGCCAACATTTGTTATAACCGATGTGTCGAAAGCATCATACTTGCTGTCAAACTTCGCTTTGCACTCCATACACCTGAGTTTCACATGCGCTGTTTCTTGACTCATTATCAATACTTCACAATTGAAACCGATTCTGCTGCCTCCTGCAATTGAAACCTTTCGGTTCATCTCCACGCGAGTCGGTGGGCCACTGGAGGCTAAAGCTTTGGCGTATTATGCAGGGCTGAAAGCATGTCGCCGACGCGCTCTAGGCCAGCAACCAAACGCTCCCTTTCGGATCCGTAACCTATTCGCAAGTAATGATCTATGCCGAAGTGGTCACCTGGCACTATGAGTGTACTCTTCTCACGTAGGAGGCGGTCCGCCAGCTGGGTTGAATTGACTTTGAGGGAATACTTGAGGAAGGCAATGGCTCCGGCCTTGGGTGGAACGAAAGACAAGTACTCGCGATGTTCGTCCACCCAATCCCGTAGAACCGACAGGTTCGATCGGAGTATTTCCCGAGTTCGCCCCAAAATCTTTGCTCGCTCTTCCGGTTGCAGAACTTTCCTCGCAATGTAATCGCTTAGGGCGCTGGGACCAATAGTGGTGTAGTCGTGGTAAGACCACAGTTTGGTTGCGAACTCCTTGCCGGCTACTGCCCAGCCGATCCTTAGGCCTGGTAGGCCGTAGGCTTTCGACAGGCCATTCGTGACTATAACCTTGCCATACCTACCCCAAAATGTAGGGGTCTCCTTCCCATCTAGTTCTGCACCGTGGTACACTTCGTCGGATAGAATCCATGCACCTGCCTTTGTCGCGATTTTACAGACCCCATCTACCGCTTCTTCATCCATTACGGCACCTGTTGGATTGTTGGGATTGCATATGGCGATGAGCACTGTCCTCTTGTTCACGACCTTTTCTAAAGCAGGCAAATCGAGGGACCACTGGTCTGGACCTTCCTTCAGCCAAAATGGCCTGACCTTAGCTTGCATTGTCTTTGCTAAGCCCCAGATTTGCATATAGTTTGGAAGCATCACGGCCACTTCGGCGCCTCTTTTGAGGAACGACCAAAGCGTGACGAAGTTTCCTTCTGAGCTTCCATTCGTTACCAATAGATCGTCGGCCGTGGCTTTGGGATACATGGTCGCAATTGCTTTTCTCAATTCTTCAGTTCCATTTGTTTGAGGGTATCCTAATGATTGGTTGAGCAAACCAAACGTATCGCCGTCTAGCACCTCACTGAGTTTGAGCGGTTGGATTCCGCTTTCGGAAAGGTTGTATTCGACTTGGTTCTCCCAAGTTGATTGCCAACGTTCCATCTCAAAAGGCTGAAGCTTCATAACTTTCAACGAGAGTACGTGACACGCTCTGCACGATAACAAGTTTTCCGGAGGGTAGAATCGACACAATGAATGAGGGAAAGTCGATAACGGCGTCGCTTGAACACGTTATCAATTATCCCGCGAAAACAGCGAACCAGTATTCCACGATCGTTGCATTGCATGGTCGCGGGACGGACGAGAACGATTTGATACCCCTGGTGTCCTCACTGGGTTTGACTGACGCGCTAGTGATTTCCCCACGTGCGCCGCTTCCCTTCACGTTCGGAGTGGGTTTCGCTTGGTATGATTTGAGCCAAGAACAGGTACCACACCCTCAGACGTTTCGTGCGAGCCTAGACCTGCTCCGTCGGTTCATAACTGATATTGAGGTGGGTTATCCCGTGAATCCTGGGCGAGTCATCCTTCTAGGTTTCAGTCAGGGGACTGTGATGGCGTACGCTGCGGCGCTCCTAGATCCGGGTTCGTTTCTTGGAGTCGCAGCCTTGAGCGGGTACATCCCGCAACGATCCGGCTTACGGCTAAAGCTGGAGAAGCTTGACGGCTTTTCCGCTTTTATCTCACACGGGACGTACGACCAAGTCATACCCGTGCAGCTCGGCCGCGAGTCCGCAGAGCTACTGAAAAAGGCCGGAGCCAATGTGCAATACAGAGAATATCAAATGGCACATGAAGTTGGTGAAGAAACGGTTCGAGACTTGTCGGCTTGGGCCAAGGACCTGTTGGAGTAACAAGAGAT
>JAHFFU010000034.1:0-3104 GCA_023247835.1 Candidatus Bathyarchaeota archaeon | reverse complement strand
TTTACTTATCAAGGGCTAAGTTTTATCCAAGCGGCGTGGGGCAATCAGTCAGGCTATGGGGATAGTGTTGGGGACTAGGTCGCCGGAACCTCGTGAGGTTGCGCTTACCGCTGTAATGACCGCTGCTACCGCGGCCGTAACCATGGTCATCAGCATTCCCTTCCCACCCACGCGTGGATATTTCAACTTGGGTGATGCAATGGTCATGCTTGCTGGCTTACTCTTCGGGGCGAGGATTGGTGGGATTGCGGGTGGCGTTGGATCAGCGATTTCAGATGTCCTTTTGGGCTATGCGTACTTCTCTCCGTTGACACTCTTCATCAAAGGGACTGAGGGCTTTCTCACGGGCCTAATTGGGAACAAGAAGAGATTCTCGTTCAAAGTGGTGGGCGTCGTGGCTGGGGCCTTAGCGATGCTGGTGGGATATTTCTCCGTTGAAACGCCCTTGTACGGTATGGGCGCAGCTCTTGCAGAACTCGTCACAATCAACTCCCTCCAGGTCTCGTCGGGAGCAATTGTCTCACTCTTGTTGAGTCAAGCCATATTGAAAGCCTATCCAGACATCAAATTCCTCCAACCAAAACGCCAAGGCCTCAGAACGGGAATTATTGTGGTCGTTGTCGCCGCAGTGGTCTTGGGTGGGATCGTTGGTTTCTATCTCATGACAGGCATTTCACCCTGAGTTAACTACCCATAAGTGAACTCGTCAAGAAAGTCTGATCCATCTCGACTTTTTCTCTTGGTCGGTCTTCGTTACCCTGGGGCGCTTTCCCAAGTAGAAGCCGACCAAGAGTGCGGCTGGGATGTCAATGAATGACGGGTGCACGAAGTTACGGTTCGCGACCCTCCACGCTAAGTCGAGCAATATTCCTAGGACAGCCAAAATCTGAGTGAAACGGACTCTGGGAAGGACCGATGAGAAAGCCTCAACAAATTCGTAAGCCAAACTACTTCACCTTCTTCAAAGATTGAATCAATGGAATTTAGGTTTACCCAATCAAGAACTGGCAGGAACAACTACTGTTTTCCCAAAGTACTTGTACAGCCAAATCGGAACGACAGTCAAATCCAATACAAGCATCATGACTACAAGAACCACACCTGTTTCGGCCTGCTCCGGCACGGGATATACGTGGTATAGGTAGGTTGATGTGAGTAGCAAAAAAGCGCCATAGAGCCCCATCGCTTTACCAGCGATTATTGGCGCAATACGCTGCGCAATTTTCGTCAATAGCTTCGACCCTACATATACCAAACCGCCAGCGACGAAAAGAGTGAAGTGCATTTCAAAGTGAATACTCGCGCTTAACACGGCTGCATTGAAATTGACTGGGAAGTACCAGTATGCCGTAAAGAGAGCGGCTACTATGAAAGCGGTCGTGCCCCATTTATTGAAAATTGAATTGGCCTTCAGGAGAAAACTGTACACCTCAGAGACTTTCTTAGAGAGTCGTGATGCGACCAAAATCAACGAATCGATGCCGTACGCAAGGACGAACCCAGGAGCTATGTAAAGAAAATGCTGCGCGATCATGTGCAGAGTCAATGTTGACTCCAAGTATTCGTTAAGGGGAGTCAGCATTGAGAAAATAGCCGCGGAAGCGATTGAGATTGCAATTATGCCTTTGAAGATCCAAGGCATCAAGACGGCACGAATATACCAGCCCTTGGCTTCTTTTGGGGTGAGCCCTAGCGGAAGTATACGGTTTATTTCTTCTGTGTCCGATTCTTTGACTTGGGCCGTTTGGCTTCGCCTGCGAAGTTATCCGAAGACCGTGGTCTTAACCATATCTTGCGGCGGCTTATTTTTCAACTCTCCTCGCCGTCCCTCGAGCCAGTATTACATTCGCAAATCGAGGAACATTCAAACCTAAATATCAGTGCGGGCGATTTGCTTCAATCAAAATTACCGTGGTAATCCTTAGTGAAAGCGTACGCCCTGCGTCTCACGGCACGATTGTGCCCACTAGTCGGGCTAATGCTTTTCCTCTCCATCCCTTTGGCTACGGCTCAGTCCTCACAAGCCTCAGCTGAATGGGCGCTTTTCAACCAAATTCTAATAATAGGAATCATTGTCGGTATCGTTGTTTTCGGACTATTGTTCTACGCAATAATCAGATTCAGAGTGAAACCGCAGAAAATGGGTGCGAAGTAGTGGTTTCGAAGACACACGCCATAGAGATTCTCTCCGTCCTCATCACATCTGCCGTCCTAGCCTACATCGGCGTGATTGCTGGCGTTCAGTTAATTGCAGTGGATACCGCTCCCCCGGGATCCGTTCACGTGAAGGTCATCGCCCGCCAGTACTACTGGATCTTTGAGTATGCACCTGGAAGCTCGATTACCTTCCCCAATGGAACAACCAAAGATTACCCTAACGGAGTGTCGCTGCGGAACACTCTCTATGCGAAGGCCGGGGAAGTGGTGGACTTAGAGTTAGTATCTGAAGATGTTGCGCACAGCTTCTTCATTTACGAACTCGGTGTGCACATCGATGCCATTCCCGGCCACGATAACCACTACTGGCTGAGGGCAGACAGCCCTGGAGAGTACAGCATAGTATGCACGCAATTCTGTGGCACAGGCCATTACACGATGATAGGCCAACTGGTCGTACTCGCATAATGGAGCGATGACGTGCGGTGCAAGTCGTAGTCCAAGAGAAGCAGAGGCCGGCGTTCTATACCAGCCTGAAAGGCATACTGACCACAACTTATCACGCTGACATAGGAATTCTCTACATTGCAACCTCATTCTTCTTCTTCATACTCGGCGGGGTCGCAGCGCTCTTGATCAGAACTCAGCTGGCTGAGCCAGGTAACGCAGTAGTAACGCCTCAAGTCTATGACAGCCTCTTCACAACCCACGGCACCACGATGATTTTCCTATGGGTCATCCCCAGCCTCATTGGCTTTGGAAACTACTTGGTGCCGAAACTCATAGGAGCCAGAGACATGTACTTCCCACGCTTGAACGCGCTCAGCTACTGGCTGCTTCCGATCGGGGGCGCGTTGATCTGGGCTGGATTACCAGATGCTGGTTGGAGCGGCTACGCGCCTCTGTCAGTTTATTCCCCCGGTTACGGAATTGACCTTTGGCTCCTA
>JAHFFU010000033.1:3538-8323 GCA_023247835.1 Candidatus Bathyarchaeota archaeon | reverse complement strand
GGCCACGTGGAGCCGTTCTCGAGACATATTGAAGTAGTTGGCTTTTGGCGACCCCAGGATCACCCACGAGGAGGACGTTTATCTCGCTTCGTATCATGACGCCATCGGGTAGCCGTTTGGGGACCCCTCCGAAGAGGAGGTAGAGGACGGCTTCTTTGATGTCCCCGTACCCGTAGATGGAGGGGGCGAGGGAGGCGATGAGTTTGCGGTGTATGAACGGGTCTTTAGCCTGCTCTTTTATCTGCCTCTCATCCTCAGGCGTTATCTCTACTACCTCAACCTCCTTCCCAACTATGTCAACGTAGTTCGCGTCTAGAAGAAGTTCGAACGTGCGAAGCCTCGCTTTCCGCCCCACGAATTCCTGTTGTGCCCTGGCTATGCCTATTATGGATACTCGGTCGCCAGGTCTTGCAATATCTACGAGGTCCTCTGAGAGTTTGATGTCGATTACCCTTGGAAGCTGGCCTGGGGGAAGGTCTTCAGGCCGTTCTTGGATTCGGATTTCCTGTGAGTTCATGAAGGTCGATTGTTTCTCCATAAATTCGAAAACCTTCGACCGGCAATGCGCGCAGACTCCCGGCCCACGCATCAATGTTCCCGCTTGCTCAACGTAGCTCATGGCGTTACATTTGCGGCATTGGAAGGCCGCTTTGATGAGCAGTGGTTTGACGGACGTTGACCGAACAATTATGCCATCGATTGAGAGTAATCTGCTAATGTTTTCCGATCCGATTTTTCGGAGTGAGTGTTTCTCTGGAAGTTTCCTGAACCGCACACGAAGCCGCTTTATTATCTCCGCGTATTCAGGGTCCTCGATTTTCAGTTGCGCCCATGCGCTTCGGTCAAGGTATTCGAGGTACTCGTCGGGTTTGTCCAGAATGGAACGGGCGAGGTCTGCGTCGTGGGCAATGAGGTCTTCGAAATCAACTATGATTGATTTTGAACCTGAAAGGGCGACATGGCCCAGGCGTTTTCTATACTTATGTTCATCTTCAGCCCTGAAGGACCTGAGGAAGTCCTGGAAACGTTCCTCGGGGTTCTGCAGTATGGTCAAGTCTTCAATTCCTGTCCAAGAAGCTTCGACTTCCAATTCTCAATGGTTTTGTTCAGAATCGAGTAAAGGACCCGTTCCTCATACGTCAAACCCTGAATGAGTTCTTCTGAGGGTGTTGGGGAGGCTGCGATAGAAACTATCTTTCGGATTCTGCAATTAACGATGTCGCGCACCAAGCTTTCGCTTCTTTCAAGTTCGCGAAGCTTCACCTGGTCCTGTTTGCTCAATTGCTGAAGTTCAGCTAGGTGCCGCCTCAGCAGACAGTAGAAGTTTACCTGAAGCGCCGGCAACTGCCTCGACGCGGGAATGGTCTCTCGCCAATGAATCTTGGAAAGGGAGTTATAATTGAGAACATCTTCTTCCCTAAACCTCGCGTATCCCAGCTGCACGAGTTCCCTCGCGGTCCAATAGGGGACTTCAACTTCCTGCCCAACCTTTGCCGAGGATAGTTTTGACATTCTCGGCGTTTCAGGAATCTCCCGGGTCACAATGACCCTAATCTGGGAATTTTCAAAATCGAAATCTATGTCCTCTACTGACATCAACGCCTCAGCCAAGAAGAAATCACCAAACCCCCAAGCCGCCCCTGTTCCCGGTTATATTGCTTATGACGAATGTTTCATTCCTTTTAGTCGAGATTTCCTGTGGAGAGAGTTACGCCCCGGGAGAGTTGGATGAAAGTGTAGTGGACGTTTTCGCGTGCAGCGCTTACTCGTTCTCCTTGAGGGGCCAAGGCTTTTGAAGGTGGCTTGTGAACTTCAGCTGCACTGGAAATCGAACGCACCATTGAACGCGGAAGTGAAACTTTGAGCGAAGGCAACGTCATGTGGATCGAGAAGTATAGACCCAAGTCTCTCGATGAGGTCGTCGATCAGAAGGAAACAATCGAAGGCATCAAGGCGTTGCTAAAAACGCCGGCAACGATGCCGCACTTTTTGTTCGCTGGCCCCCCTGGGACGGGAAAAAGCACTGTTGCCCTCTGCATCGCCCGCCAACTAATGGGTGCAAGCTTCCGGAGCCTGGTCTTGGAGCTGAACGCGTCGGATGAACGGGGAATTGGCGTTGTGCGCGAACGGATCAAAGGTTTCTCGCAGATAATTCAAACCACTCCGTCGGGAGTTCAGTTCGGGCTTGTGATTCTTGACGAATGCGACGAGATGACGAAGGACGCCCAAACCGCGCTGAGGAGAATCATGGAGACCTCATCCCGAACTTGCCGCTTTATACTCATCTGCAACTACCAAAGCGGCATCATTGAGCCCATTCAAAGCCGATGCTCAGTCTTCCGATTCAGACGTTTGGAAGAAGCGGAAGCTGTGGGTTATCTGGCGAGGATTTGCAAATCCGAAAAAGTCGATGCAGATCCTAAGGTGGTTGAACGAATCTTCGAGCTCTCAGAAGGCGACCTTCGAAGGGCGATTAACTCCCTTCAGGTGGTGGCTACAAGCTCGAAGGGCGGAAAGCTAGACCTGACTACACTCAACAAGGCCATGCCGGAGGCTGAGAGCGAACTTATTCGCGAGATGCTGAAACTTGCCCTTCAGGGGGAATTCATGAAGGCACGGGACGTGATGTATGAGTTGATGGGCAAACACGGGGTAAGCGGCCGAGAAATTATCCGCGGGGCGAACCGTGCAGTCAGCCGCATCCCAGAGGTCACGGGCGATAGGCAGGCTGAAGTTGTGCGCATGCTCGGTGAATGCGACTTCAGGTTAACCCAGGGCGCGAACGAGGATATTCAGCTCAGCGCCATGCTCGCCCAGCTGAGCCTAATTGGAGGAAAGTAGCGTGCAAGCGCTGCAAACTGTGGCTTGGACGGAGAAATACCGTCCCACGACTACGGCCATGCTTCTGGGCAACGAGGAGGCAGTTGAAACCTTCAAGGATTGGCTGAATCAGTGGACGTTGAAAAAGAAACCCACGAAGGCCTGCCTGCTTGTTGGGCCGCCCGGTGTGGGCAAAACCACCCTCGCCAGGGCCGCGGCGAACGATTTCCACTTCCGAGTCGTCGAGATGAACGCCAGCGACATCAGGACTGAGAAAGCCATCAAGAACCTGTTGACGCCCGCAAGGGTCTCCACGATTCTCGAAAGCTTCTCCGCCGATACCCGCGGGAATCTAATCCTCATGGACGAGGTGGACGGTGTTTTTGGGCGGGAAGACCGCGGCGGATTGGGCGCAATTCTCTCCGTAATCAAGAATTCACCCGTCCCGATTGTCCTGACGGCGAACAACGTCGGCGACGAAAAATTTGACGATCTGAAGAAAGCGTGTGTTGTCGTTCAGCTTGTTGAGATTCGTCCTAGACTACTATTGGTCTTGATTAATCATATCTTGGCCCAAGAGGGCCGTTCAGTTCCAGTGGAGCTGGTGAAGCGGGTTGCTCGTGAGAGTTATGGCGACATAAGGTCTGCTGTCAACGATATTCAGACAATTGCAACCAGCGGCACCGTCAAAATGCGCCCCTCGCGAACAAGGGAGCTCGATGAAAAGGACACGTTAAGGGGGCTATTCGCTTCTCGCGGGGTCGGTGAAGCTAGACGGGTTCTGAACGAAACTGAAATTCCGCTCTATCGCGACGAACTGCTTCTGCTGATGCATGACCTTCTACCGTACCTCTACACCACGCCAAGCAAATTGGCGAATGCCTACGACAGCCTGTCCCGCGCGGACATTGGATATGGACGTGTGGGGGCGAACCGTTCCCGTGGCATGATGCCGCCCCCATTCAATCTTCCACGCAGGGACGCTGTACCAGAATGGAGCCTATTCCCCGTAGCTTTGAACGAATTGGCTTCGGTGGGAACGGAGCCAGTTGATAACGACCTCGAGCATGCGATGGATGTGGCCCCACGAATCTCGCGTAAAATCGTGGATCGTTACCAGTACCGCCTTTGGGCGTTGGACCACCTGTGCCGCAGAATAGCTAGGGCTTGCCACGTATCGAAACGTAAGGCGTTGCATGAGGTTGAACCATTCCTGGTGGCGATTTTTCGCGTTGATGAGGAACGGGGCAGACAAATTGCCCTAAACCTGGAAATGGAGGAGCGGGATATAGACTTCCTAGTTTCGGAATCAAAGGCCCAACCCGCAGCCAAAGGCCCGCAAGAGGTTCTGGATCCCGCAGGTTTCAAGCTGCCATACATGGGCAAGGACAAGTTCATCCAACTCATGCGGGCCGGAATCAGTTACGATCGAGGTGGCGGCGAGTTCGTGGTCCGCCGCCTCGATAACCTAGATTCGGTTGAAGAAAGGCTTTCGGACATACTGGCGAAACCCGTCAAGTTCATACGCCCTGAACAAGCCACAGCAGAAATCGAGGGGAAGGTCGTCAAAGAATGCTATGTGGATGGGCAACAGATTCCATGTGAAGAATGCGAGTTCGTGGAGAATTGCCCCACACACACAATCGCATCCCGGAAGTTCTGTTTATGCGATCAAACCCTTTCGGACCCGAAGGGTTACGAGAAATACGTGGCGAAGAACACCACGGTTGCAAAACCAGGAAAGCCTGTTAAGGCGGCTAAGCGAGCCCCCGCTCGTAAGAAGCGCTAATGTTCCCGAGCTACGCGGATAATGTGCCCTAATTCTGGGAGGATAAGTTTCTCCATTGCGGTTTGAACGGCGTCGGGCGAGCCTGGTAGACAAAAGATTGCCCTTCCCTTGCTCGTCCCTGCGAATGCGCGGCTCAGAATCGATGCGGAACCGATAGCGTCGAAGCTAAGTTTCCT
>JAHFFU010000033.1:0-3438 GCA_023247835.1 Candidatus Bathyarchaeota archaeon | reverse complement strand
TCCATCTCAACCCCCGTCTTCGCCTGCCCCCTCACATACGATTCCACCCTTAGCACATTCCCAACAAACAAGTGCTCGGTACGCATAGCTGTTATTGGGATAGAGTGGCAGAAAGGAAGGATTTGGGGCGTGCCCTTCGCTGCCATGACTGCCGCCACCTCTGCTGCAGCGATAGCGTCCCCCTTCCCAACTCGCCTAGCCCTAAGGCGTGCGATTGTGCTTGGCTTGAGTCTGATCTCGCCGACCGCTGAAGCTTCCCTCGTAATGGCTTTTTTTGGCGAGATGTCGACCATCGAGAAACGGCGCATTTTTGAACTAAACCTCAGTCCTGACATTAGCGTCGGCTGGCAAATTAGCCATTGTGCCCGGTCGAGATACCCGTACTGTGGTCACCACGAAGCCTCAACGGCATGTTGCGCAAGGTCTGCCTCATTGGAAAGGTAGGGTCACATCGTGCTCGAATGTATTCGCCGGGATACACATTCAATTGTAGGGTGTGGTACACCCAACGATGGGTGTAGTACAACCCAATGAAGGATGGGTTTACTTTCTTTGTATCCGTTTCTTTCGGGTTGTGGTTAGGGCGGCTTCTAGTTGTTCACGCATGGTTGTGGCTGGTATGTTTTGTAGGCCGAGTAATGTTGTTTTGCCGCGTATGCCTTCGCCTGATTTTGAGGCTGCTATCACGCCAATTGCGCCTAGGCCGCGTGCATATTTCCAGATCTGAGTGTGCTTTCTGGGTTGGTCATCATACTCTTCACAAACAACCTTGTACTCGCGTTCAACAACCCCTATAGTAGCGTAAGCTTCCTCCGATTCCTCCAGAACCCTCGCCAATGCGAGTAGCATGTATTTCTCGTGGGATGATAAGGCGGCGATGTACTCGCCCCGCAGCATCGGGTAAACGCTTCCCGCAGCCTTCCGCACATGATCGGCCAGAATGTGCTTTGCGCTTTCAGAGTCAGCATACTTTCCGGCGCGCCAGAGTAGTTCAATGGAGTATCGGGCGTCACCGCTCTGACCTCCTATGTCGGCGACGAGTTGAAGTGCTTCATCAGCGACCACATTTTCTTTGAAGGCTAAACTAACGCGGTCTTTGAGGATTTCAATCAGTTGGCGGGAGCTGTACTTGTCAAGTTTAACGATATTCCGTTGCAAGGTGTCGATGGTGCTCTTGTCGAGCTTTTGGAGGTATTCAATTTCGCGGAGTATGAAGATGAGTGAGAGCCGTATCGGTTTGCCAACCCTTTCCTCTTGGATGCGGGTTAGGTTGTAGATCGGGGTGGATTCTTCTATTCTGATCAAGTGCTCAAGCTCGTCTAATGCGAGTATGAGGTGTATGTTCTTGTCATCGAGCATGTCCATGAGGGTGTGAAGAAGTTCCTCCGGCGCGAAACCGCGTTTCGGAAATTCAGGCTCGAACTGGGTCAGGACTCGTTTCATGATCATGAAGAGGCTGCCTTTCGCTTCGCGGCAGTTCACGTGAACATAGTGAAGGTTGACTTTGCGGCTTCTCGCAGCCTTGACTAGGTCTGTCCCAAAACGTTGGGCCAGCACCGTCTTCCCAGTTCCCACGTCGCCTGTGATGAGGACGCGTTGGCTTGTGGAGAAGGGGCTTTCAAGCGTGAACCGGAAGAGTTGGGTGAGAAAACGCATTTGCTCGTCGCGGTGGGGAAGCTTTCGTGGTATGTATTCCAGTGAGAGGGGCGCTTCGTCCTTGAAGATTGTGGGCCTTTCCAAAGTCTCCTTGACAATGTCTGAAGACAATTGAACGAGAGCCCCTACTCTCGACATGGTTTAGCATACCCCCATCTTATGTGCTTTTGTCGTCCAATGCGATAAAAGGAGGAGAGCCAGGTGAAACTGATTGACTAAACTTAATCGATACGATGCTCCGCCGTCACTTGGCCCGATATGATTCGATGACCCTGTAGAGCTCATCCCGCTCAGACGCGCCAATCTCCCTCGCCTTCCCGTTCAATGCGACCAGCTTCCTGCCGCTCCTCCGTTCCGTTATCGTTCCTATGACAGAGGCGTGAATCCCATTCGTCCTCAAGCGGCGCAAAATCAGATTGCTCTTCCGTTTGTCGGCGGCTATGAGAAGGCAACCTGAACTCATTAGCCGCAAGGGGTTCACTCGCAACGCGGAGCATATCTGCTTCGTTTCTGGCCGAATTGGGATGCGTGACTCGTTGATTAGGAACCCAACCCCAGAGGCTTCCGCGAGCTCCCACATCCCTTGCAGCAGGCCTCCTTCCGTGGGATCATGCATGGCTCTGACTCCCCCTCCTCGCACGGCTGTCAGCGCGTCGTCAACGACGCTGATTAGGCTCCTCAGGTACCTCGCTTGTCGGACTAATTTGCTGCCGACCTTCGGTCGAAGCTTGTGAGCGAAGTCTGCGGCTAAGACGCTGGTTCCTTCGATGCCAACCGTTTTTGTCATGATGATGTGGTCTCCCGGCCGCGCCCCGTTGGAAGTCACGAATCTGTTTCTCGGGACAACACCCACCATGTATCCAACTACAATTGGACGGTTCAGTCCCGGAGTTACCTCGCTATGGCCCCCCACAACTGCGACGCCAACCTGTTTCGCAGCCTTATCGATCTGTTTCATTATTTTGTCGACCAGCGTGACGTTGGATCGCTCCGGAAGCAACAGGTCGCACAGGAACCATCTTGGCCTCGCCCCTCTGCAGGCCACGTCGTTGGCGTTTATGTGAACCGCAAGCCATCCGATATCCGACTCTGTGCCAGTCACTGGATCAGTTGTTAAGACGAGAACATTCTTGCCAAGCGAGACAAGCGCAGCATCTTCACCAACGGTGGAGCCAAGAATTACCGACGGATCCTCAATGCCCTTATAGCGAAACACGTTGCGAACGAGGACCTCGGGTGGAATCTTCCCCGTCCTGAAGAAGGGCATTGTGTAACAACCTGTAGACGCGGTGTGATGTTTTAAGTAATCACTCGAACAATTGTGCGTTGAGGTTAGTTGCGTGATTAAGTCGATAGTCGATGTGGCCGTAGTCGTATCGAACCCCACCAAGTCAGCTGAATGGTACAGGGAAAAGTTAGGGCTTGAGATACGCGAGAAGGAAGGCCACTGGGTTACCGTAGCCCCAAAGGGCTCCGACGTGGTTCTCCACCTTTGCGAGACAACGCCGCTTGAGCAGGGCAACACAGGCATCGCCTTTCGCGTAGACGACTTGGATAAGGCATACACGGAATTGAGCGACAAAGGCGTGGAGTTCACCCGGAAACCAAAGAAAGCGGAATGGGGCAGCTCGGCAATGTTCAAGGACCCGGACGGAAACGAATTCTGGCTGGTGCCAGAGTAGACCAAAAGAAAGCGTGCTTGAGACCGGTGCGGGCCTTTACTCGCAGCATTGAACCTACACAAACTGTTTTGTTTAATGAAGCAGAAAGGGAGCAGATTTA
>JAHFFU010000032.1:3840-8368 GCA_023247835.1 Candidatus Bathyarchaeota archaeon | reverse complement strand
GGCCTCTGTTTCCATACGTGTCATCGAAGTCTGCGGGGAACATTTCAAAGTGGAATGACCCCAGGTTGGCAGAGAACGAGGGAACCCAGCTTGCAGTCCACACGCCAGTCGAAGGGTCTGAGATTACTAATGGAACCTCAGACGTTCCCCCACCTGTATCACTTACAACAAAGACGCGCGTCGCATTTTGAGTTGACGTCGTCACTGGAGAGCCGTCCGGATATGTGACCTTCAGGCTCATCGTGATATTGCTTGTTCTCTCAACTGTGGGGGCGGGCTGCGCTAGAGGAATTATGGTGAGAGATGCTGGAGCAACGACCGCTGAGGTGCTCGCGCTCGTCGTTGCGCGGCTATCGAAACCGAGACCGGTGAAGGATACTGTTAGTGAGCCAACCGGGACTGATGGGGGCAATTTGTAGGCATTGATGAAATTGCCGTTTCCGTCGACTTTGAGGCTAAGATTTCCAACCAGCCCTCCCGGAGAGCTGAGAACAACGGCAATCGTTGAATTAGGGGCGAACCCCCCACCGGCAAGCTGAATGCTTTCTGTTCGCGTGTAGCTCTTTGCGTCTATTCCGGAGACGCCGAAGTGCGCGACTGCGGCCCGTGTATCTGAGCCTGCTGAGTTTGAGAGACTCACCAGATACGTTCCGGCGAGATCTGTTGCTGCAACCGATACTTGGAATGGAGTGGCGCCGGTTCTGCTTGACACCTCGGTACCGGTGTACTTCGTTAATGGATCATTGGGACGTTGGTACCAGACGTAGTATGTGGAGTTGATGGTTAGGCGTGAAGCTGTGAAGTTCACTTTGCCGCCCACTTGCCATATGACGTAGATGGGCTGATTTGCGCTGATTTGGGGGCCAGCGGCTTGAGCTGCAAGTTTGGGAAGAGGAGCCAGAGTAAGGGCAACAAATATGGCAAGAAAGAGTAGAAGAACCCTGCCTTGATTCACAAACAAAGTGGCCCCACACAGATTAGCCGACAGGACTAGTTATATTTGGCTTCCCCAAACGCAATGCCAGATTAAGAGCATGGCAATAATGGCCTCCGCCGAAGCTGCGAACGACCCGCTTACGGAACATGACAACTTGACCAGTGAACTCGCCAACCTCGAAAAACAGTTCGCAGATCGTAAGGTCAAGGAGAACGAGTTTCAGCTGCTCTCTAAACAGTTGAGAGAACGCATTCAGAAAGCTGAATCTCAAGCTTACAATATGGCTAGAAAAGATGACTCGATAGCCAAACGACTGCGGCTGCGCAACTTCAACGACCCGACAATTCAGCAAGTCATCGGCCATTTCCTAAAAACCGGTGGGAATCCACTAGAACCAGACTTCGGAACCGATCGGATACCAAGATACCCGATACAGACTGAGGCAGGCGAGAAGGTCAGCGTCGAACGGAACCTTCTGCAGAGAATGGCAGACATTGGAATAGTGACCGAGACGTTGTACGAGAGAATCGTGTCCTGCCCCACCTGCGGCACCCCCACCAATGTTTATTTGCGTTTCAAATGCACGCAATGCGGTTCCATCGACATCTCGATTAACCGAATGATTGAGCATTTGCAGTGCGGTACAATTCACCAAGAGAACGTTTTCCGTGTAGGGAGAAACCTAATCTGCCCCACTTGCAAGAAGATGCTGCAAGGCGGTAATGAATATAGGGTAATTGGTGTCGTCTGCTCTTGTCACGCTTGCAGCGCGCATTTTGAAGACCCGGCACAGAGTTTCTTCTGCAGGGCCTGCAAGAATGACTTCTCGCTTCCGTCGGCGGTGGTTCTCGACGTGTTCGCTTATGGCATGAGCAAGAACATCCTAAACGAGGCCCGCCGCTTCTTGGGCGTTGATGCCTTGACCAAGACGCTGACGGAAAACGGATACCAAGTCAAGACCCCGGGCATAATAGCTGGGCCTACCAAGGAAATCATATTCTCTCTAATAGCACAAAAGGACGCTAGATTAGTTGCGATTGACATGTCTCAGAGCGACACCGAGGTAGAGGTGGAGCCGGTCCTCGAACTCTTCGTTAAAATTTTGGAGGCTAATCCTACCATGGCAATTTTCGGTGCCATTCCAGTGCTTTCGAGGAGAGCTCATGACGTAGCTGCCATGCATAACATTCTCGTTGCCGAAGGTGCGAACCCTATTGAGCTCGCCAGAAAGGTTCTTGAAATAGTTGGACAGAGGTAGATGAAATACGGGGAAAGTGGAAAGATGACAAGTCTGGTAAGCGAGTCTCAAAGGAAATCCATCTCAACACTCGGATACGTTACGTTCGATGATGTTGGCGTTGCAATAAACACGAAAGTCCAAGGTATAACCTGCTACATGGTATCTGAGAAAGAACCGCCACGAGGGATCTACGTTCAAATCGGGGATGGAAACAAAGACATATCCTTCGTCGGACGCATATTAGACGGACCTTTCTTCACAGAGAAGCCAGGCGCATACTACCTAGTAGAACTTACCTCCATGTTGGTGGGCGACCATAGAACTGCTGTGACAACACGACCTAAACCGGGAACGCCGGTGAACCTGCTGGAACCGAAGGAGGTCCAGTCTTATGTTGGCGCGACTGGCGATTTTATCTTAGGCCGTCTCATCGGCCAGAGTGCTGTGGAAGTAGCGATAGATTCCTCAGGCCTAAACAGACACATTGGAATTTTCGGCACTACAGGCGGTGGAAAATCAAACAGCCTTCAAGTAATCGCCGAGGAAGCAAGCAAATCGAACAGAGCGGTTCTCATCTTTGACATAGAAGGCGAATACGTGAGCATGAATGAACCCAGCGACGCGCTCCTCCCAACCCTAGCTCAGTTCGGGAAGAAACCGCAAGGCGTGAAAAACCTCCAGGTATACGTCCCCGCACCCAACAGCAGCCGAAATATCGACGCCAGGAAATTCGGCATCCCGTTCGCTGAACTCGACCTGGAAATCTTCAGCGAGGTTCTAGGGCTTACACCTTTCGAAAGAATATACTTATTCGACATAGCTAGAAAAACGAAAGAAATTTCGGGTACTTTTCGTGCTTTTGAAATCGGCAACGTTATCGAAGTTTTGAAGAAAAGAATTGACGCACAACTCGATAAGGCTTCGTTGCCTGAAGTCGTTGCTGAGGCCCATATGGGATTGTACACTAAACTTTCCTTAGCTCACCGTGCGGGTATTCTCGACGCGCATCAGGCGGGTGAGATATTCGATAAGATTCCGCCGGAGGATTTCTGCGTTCCTGGTAGGATTTCAGTGATAGACGTAAGTGAATCCACCGATATCGTTCGCAACATATGCATAGCACACCTTCTGAAAGAAATATTCAACTACAAGACGCGTTACATCGAGGCACCGCCAATCCTAATTTTCATGGAAGAGATACACACCTTTCTCAGTAAAGCCAAGAGGCGAACAATGACAGCCACCCTGACAATGTTGACGGAAATGGCTAGGAAGGGAAGGAAGAGGGGCATTGGGCTGGGTCTTGTTTCGCAGCAACCAGCCCTGGTCCCGTCAGAGCTCATTGAGTTGTGTAACACGCGGTTCATGCACAGGATTAGTTCTGAAGCTAATTTGCAGGTGCTGAGAGGTTCGACGGGCAATGTCCCCGATTCATTATGGTCCCTGCTTCCCTCGCTCGGGAACGGAGAAGTCTTGATATCATCACCTAAGTTCTACCACGCTGTTGTAGCGCAAATTAGGCCGAACATGTCGAGGCGCCTAAGGGTGGAATTTAGTTGAATCGCGGGTGTTTTTATACTTAGGCCAAAGGAATGCTCTGTAGCTGTGACTTTTCATGAGTGAAGTTGCAAGAACTAAGACCGGAATACTCGGCTTGGACGAGGTACTTGAAGGCGGCCTCCCACGGAACTTTGTTCACACTGTTGTTGGGGCCCCCGGTTCCGGCAAGACCATTATGGGCGCCCAATTCCTGTACCGTGGAGCAACTCAATACGCTGAAAACGGAGTGTACGTGTCCCTTGAGGAACCGCCCCACTCTTTCGCGAATAATATGATGCGGTTCAACTGGAACATGTTCGACCTGGAAAGCCAAGGAAAGCTTGTGCTCCTCGACGCGTCCCCTCAGCAGGAAGAACCAGGCGGAGAGCTCAAGATACGGGGAGGCGTATTGGGAACCGAGAAATTCGACCTAGACGGCCTAGTGGGAGTTATCGCAAACGCAAGAAAAAGAGTCGCGGCTAGGAGATGCGTTGTGGATTCACTGGTATCAATCGCTGGTGCCTACAGATATGAATCAGAGTACCGCTTCAAATTACTACAGTTCTATCGAGCACTTTCGGAGCTTGAATTGACAACACTAGTATTGACAGAATGCCCAACCCCTAGCGTTGAAACGTTTGGACCAGAAACATTCCTCGCTCAAGGCAGCTTCTTGCTCCACAACTGGCGCGATAAGGATACGGCGATTCAAGCATTGGAGATTCAGAAGATGCGCGGCGTGAGAGTCCACAAGAGGATTCTCTCATACAGAATCTCGCCTGAAGGCTTCGAGGTGCGCCCACAAGAACCTC
>JAHFFU010000032.1:0-3740 GCA_023247835.1 Candidatus Bathyarchaeota archaeon | reverse complement strand
GATAAGGATACGGCGATTCAAGCATTGGAGATTCAGAAGATGCGCGGCGTGAGAGTCCACAAGAGGATTCTCTCATACAGAATCTCGCCTGAAGGCTTCGAGGTGCGCCCACAAGAACCTCTTCTCAAGGCAGCGCAACCATGAGCAACGCGACAGACCATCGCTCCCTACTATTAACGAGCCGAGCCCAGTCACAACAGGTGGCACAGCAGGCTCCGGCACCCGAAATCTATGCAGACCTCGATACGCGAAAAATTCTTCAATTTCTGTTGCGTAGCCCCAGAACCCCCCTCACACCCGAAATTCTCCCAACCGACGAAATACAATATCCGCAGCTGAAAGGCGTAATTGAGGCTAGTCCGGTAGCAACGGTCGAATTACTCACACGAATGGTTGACGCCAAAGTTCTTGCGGCCGACCTCGCCGACAAAACACCTGCGTGCCCAGAGTGTGGGTCGTATCAACTCAGCACTCGATACACCTGCCCCAAGTGCTTCAATTATGACATCTCGCGAAGTTTCTTGTACGAGCATTTGAAGTGCGGGAAGGTCGCAAGCGATGATACCTTCAAGAAAGGAGACCGGCTGGTATGTCCAAAATGCCAGGCCGTGCTTCACAACTTCGGAGTCGAATACCGAGCTGTAGGAGCCTGGTACAAGTGCGGAAACTGTAATGAATCCTTCAATGCCCCCGTGAGCTCGCACTTTTGTAGGCCAAGACGCCACCAGTTTTCGATGGATAGAACCAGGCTTGTCCCGATCTACCAGTACAGGTTGAATCCGGACGCGCTACCTGACATAAGAAAGGGGGTCCTCATGTATAATGACGCAGTCACAATGCTGGAATCGTTGGGCCTAACGGTACAGGCACCCCACGAGCTGCAGGGAAAGTCTGGCCAGCCACAGTCCTTCGACATTGTCACAACTGTCAAAGGTAGATGGAGCGGAAGCAAAACAATAGCCATTGACGCCATTTCCTCGGCGGAGAATTTATCCGTAGATCACGTGCGTGACTTCGCAACGAAAGCAAAGGACGTGAAAGTCTCCGAGAGCTACTTAATCGCAGTGCCGGGGCTAAGTGAAGACGCAAGAACACTGGCCAAAAACCTTAAGCTCTCTGTGATCGAAGGCGCTTCTGTGAAGGAAGCAATGGCGACGCTTCTCAAGCGCGACACGTTCAAGGGCCTGGCGGCCTAGGCGGTCATTATGCGAAGAGGGAAGAAGGCGGTCTCCGAAGTCGTAGCCGCTATGCTCCTGATCACCATAACCGTAGCCGCGTCCATTATTTTCTACGTATACTCATCTGGCCTATTAGGGTCACTTACCGGAGCGCAGCCACAGTCCGGACAATACTCGAACCAGATTACGCTCGAATATTATGATTGGAGAACTCTAACCTCCCTGAACCTTACGGTAAGAAACGTCGGTTCAGGATTAACGAACATTGCAGCATACTATGTTAATGGAATAAAGGTCACAGCCTCAGGCGCTTGCACCACAACTACTACGTTGCAGCCTCAGAAGTCGTGCACCGTGAAACTTACCATACCCGGCGTGCTTAACGGCCAAACCGTTTTGGCGGGTGTGGCTTACGCGGTAAAGGTTGCAACGAAGGATGGAGGAGTCTTCGCTTATAGTTGTGTTGCAGGCCAGACGACGGGCAGCTTTTAGTCGACCGCCCACTCCCTGCAACGTTCCTACGCCATCTGCAAAGCCCCAGATTGGAATAGAATACTCTGCCCTTGATCTCAATCGACTAGTGAACAAATCTCCGACTGGGAAACATACACGTTGAACGGGCCCGGACGTAAACATCGTCCCATAATGCAGTAATCGTGGCTTATTGCTCCGGGGGAGCGGAAAGGAGGTGCTCTTAAGGTCCACATACGAATGACCCTGCGACCTCGCACTACCCGCTGCGATACTTAGTCCCCAAAGGCGCCAAACGCTAGGAATGACGCCCACTCTTGGCTTCTTTTTGTCTATCCCATGATAGCGGGGACAAAACATCATCGGTGTATCATAGGACAGAAATTGGGGCCGAACGTGAGCAGATTAGCAAGAACTTCGAACATACATCCCATCGAGAAAGACGTCAGCGCTAAGGTACGAATTACCCTCATTTGTGCCGCTCGATGCTAAACCGTTGCCAATTGAGGCTGTCCCAGTGAATGCAACTCCTGGAAGGCCAGGATTTCCAGCTGGAGTGTTCCACGCGCTCATTCGGAAAATCAGAAAGAAACGCCTGTGAACCGATAGTTGGTGGGCTACTAGTGCCAGCGGCGTAGAATACATCATTGAATACTTCGCCGTAAAGTTGTCCCCCTATAAAGAATACTTTAGAATTGCTCGTTGAGGAAGATACAGAAATCAGGAGACTACCAGTCGTTATGGTAACTGCTCTAGTTTTGGGGTTGGTCATGTTCACGTAAATGTATACCGTAGTAGAGTTTCCTTGCCCCCCACCTGGGAATGCGGTTGTGAATATTGTGTTAGTGATCCATGGGTTCACAAACCATAAGGTTCCTACCGCTCCTCCTGGCAATGGGATTGTTTTGGGGGGGATTGGTGCCTGTCTCGCAGTGTCAGTAACCAGCTGATGTCGTTCCACCTTAACCCCCACGCCACCGCGCCCGGTTGATTCTTGCTGCTAAAACCTGGAGGACTTCCCGTATGAGCTATTCTCAGAGTCCCTAGGGTGCCCCACAGCTAGTCCTCACATACATCCCGTCTAGGAAGATATCAGCACCGAAGTAAGCACTGCCGGTTTCCGCATTTGACACAGACGCCGTACCCGTGTATGCAACACCAGGGGTCCCGACATTTCCGTTCGGGCTGACCCAACCACTTACTTGGAAAATCAGAAAGACATTCGTTCCCGAAACAATGCTTGGCGGGCTGCTAACGGGGGCGGAATAGAATACCCCATTGTACACCTCACCATAGAGGTTGCCCCCAACAAAGAATACTTTGGCATTCGGCCCTGAGGCGGAAACAGCTATCAACAAACTACCGGCGGTTATCGTAATTCCGCTAGGAAGCGTGTTAGTCATGTTCACGGAGATGTAGACTGTAGTGGGACTGGGACCCGTACCCGTACTTGGGAATGCGTTGATGAATATCGCGTTAGTTATCCACGGGTTTACGAAATAGAAAGTGGTCCCACTTGGTCCCGGCAGCGTGAATGCCTGGGTTGCACCAGACTCAGAGTGGCAGTAGCCAGCCCCAGAGCCACCGAAAGCTGGCTCACTTTGGCTTTTCCAGGTCCCTGTGTAGGCTATTTTCATTGTGCCCGTCGCGATGTTAGCCTGATTTGCCTGATTTGCAGAACCGACTGGCGGAAATGGCCACTGGAACGAGAAAACCCGGCCCCTGGTCGTCACGATCATTATTGTATTGGTTGCACTGGTTTGACTCAGTCCTAGGGTGCCCACACGGAAAGTTACTAAGTGTAGTACTTCTCCTTGGTTGATGTACCTTTGCGAACTCTGAAAGGTGTTCGCTGTAGTTGTTGTTGCAGGGTCTATTGCGCAAAGTGAACTGCATGCAAACCCAGGTAAGGTAGTGTTTACGTATATTCTGGCGATCTGAGTCCCAATCCCAAGGTTATCGAGCTGGATCCTATAGGTACATACTGAGGTGCATCCGGAAACTATAATGCCCGGGTAAACTGCTGCCAGGTTCTCTGAGTACCTGTTAACGTCCCTTTGCGCCATCTGAACTACTATGCTCTGGTAGGAG
>JAHFFU010000031.1 GCA_023247835.1 Candidatus Bathyarchaeota archaeon | reverse complement strand
ATTCCAGAAGGTGTGCCGTGATATCCTTTCTCGCCTTCATAGGCCGCCTCGTTGACTTTTTCGTCTGAAAAGTTGAGACCGAGTTCCTGTGAGAATGCACGCGCGATCGCCGCGCAGGATGCTGCACTCGCACCGACTCCGCTCGCGGCTATCAGGTCGCCGCCCAAAGTGATCGTGTAATGATTGTGTTCAGTGTCGACCTTCATGAACTTAAGCATGATATCCAAAGATTCCTTCTGCTGCTGCAATTTCTCAGCCTTGTAACCTGGAGTCTCAGGCCGCTCATCCTTGAGCTCATAGCCCGCGCCAGGGCTCCGGTCAACGGATGCCGTGGTCTTAGCTCCGATCGCCGACGCGACGGCGGGAATACCGTACACTACAAAGTGTTCGTTAAAGAGAATCACTTTCCCAAACCCTACACCTTGACCCAAGAATCTGCACCCCCCAATGGATTCCGTTTGCCTCCTAGAAAAATCAAACTGCTACACGTGCTTCTTCAATCACGAGTGAATACCAGCGACGAGTACCCGACAACGGATGAATTGTCGCCTGTGATATCTCCGCTTGTCCTGTAGGCCAATAACTCGGGCTTTACTCCTCCAATCATTTTTGCAGCCGCTATTAGCGTGGTTATTGGGCCGTACCCGCACATTGTCACTTTATTGCTGTCGCCAAGCTCATTTAGCGCCTCGTCGTCGAGATTCATGATTGCATCGATGGCCAGCTTGTCCTTCTGGCTAGCTGTCTCGTGTGGTTCATAGTGCGTGAAGTCGCTCGAGGCGATTATTGCGAAATCCTTTCCCTTGCATTGTTCAACGATATCTCCGCCGATGTCTCGACTAGTCCGCAGGTCCTGCATCATCATGCAGATCGGTATGAACTTCGGGGCATCTTTGAAGAGGAACTGAATGAAGGGTAGCTGAACTTCGATGGAGTGCTCAAAGCTGTGTGCGGATTCGTCGACATCCAAAATATCGCTGCCCTTCTGAATCTGCTTCGCCAGCTGGGCGTCTATCGAAGTGATACCAACCGGTGTTTCCCAAGCGCCCTCCGTAAGAATGGACACACCGCTTCCGTACCCTGTGTGGTTTGGTCCCAGGATGATTAGTACTTCTGGCATGCCATCCGTTGCGAGGCGCTCGTAGCCGTTCGCTGCAACCGGGCCTGAGTAAACGTACCCTGCATGGGGAGATACTAGACCGACAACCTTTCTTGGACCCCTGTTAACCGGGGTGGGAACCCGTCCGGGCCCGAAGCGGTGGGTGAAACAGCCAACTATTTGTTGCGTTAGTTCAGTTTTGGTTCCTGCGTAAAATGCGTTTGCGACATAGGGCTTCCGGATTTTCAAAGCTCACCGCCAGCTCTGGGGGCGATAGCTGCCAGCTTTGTCTCGAAGTCGTCCACTGTAGCGGTTATGGTACCGTCTTGGGCAATCTCTCCTCTTTCCCGCAGAACCTGGCGTCCCAATAACCAATAAACCATTGCCAACGCGCGCCGGCCCTTGTTGTTCACCGGAATTGCGAGGTCCACCCCGCTGAAAACATTGTCCGTGTCGCACAGGGCAATCACAGGAACTCCCGCGCTGGACGCTTCCTTTATCGACTGCCAATCCGCCCTCGGGTCGGTCACCATGACAACTTGGGGATCAGCGTGGTTCGGTTGAAGGGGGTTTGATATAAGCCCAGGCATGAAGCGGCCGATTATCGGAACGGTCTTCGTTATTTCACAGAACTTCTCTACAGGAGTTTTCCCATAAAGCCTCGAGGAAACAATCAATACGCGCTCTTCCTCAAAGCGTGTCATGAAACGGGCCGCTAGGCGAATCTTCTCATCCGTCTTCCCGATATTGAGTATGAATAATCCGTCGGGCCTGACACGGTAGATGCAGGGTTCCATGTCGCCCGTCTTAATTCGCGTGCCAATGTGTAAGCCAGCGGCGAGTAGCTCTTCGAGCGGAAGAAGTAGGTCCTCCGATTTCGGCATTCCCTCTTTTTCTTCAACTTCAGACATGTGGGCACTCTCTCGGGTTATTCGAATTGTGCGCGCCTCTTGGCTGTGACCTGGGAGTAGCGAAGTAGGTCATCAACGACATCTACATGGGATATGAACATACGGCGGCAGCAATACCTGGTCATTCCTATATCATCCAAGACCCTCTTCGGCCTCTCGCCGGCCTTGACGCGCCGCGCGAACTCTTCCCAGCGGTCCGCGATTAGTTTTCCGCAAGTGAAACAACGTATCGGGATAATCATGTCTTACCCTACCTGTACGATTTTTGTTCACGCCGTCTGGCCCCAGGCCCGCCGAATTTTTTGGGTTCCTTCCTCCGCGGGTCGCCTGCGAGCATGGTTCGGTCGTAGTTTGTCATCGTCTTTCTTAGTTCAGAGCTACGCGTCCATTGGACCAAACCCTTCGCCACGGCCATACGGGCCGCCTCGGCTTGGCCCATGAATCCCCCGCCACTAACCTTGACATTGACGTCCACTCCTTTCCACCTTTCACCGGATAGCAGCAAGGGTTCTGTTATCTTCATTTTGGCAATCTGAGGGGTGAAGGTTGAAAGCGGGATGCCGTTGACAATCACATTGCCAGAACCCGTTTTGATTATTGCGCGTGCGATCGCAGTCTTCCTCTTCCCAGTGACGAGTATGAGCCTCTTCTTCTCTGGCTTCTCCGGTTTTTCAGCCTTCTCTGGCTTGTCCAACTTTTCCAGTGTTTCACTCATACAACTCTAACCTCCAATCTCCGTTGCGAGGTCCTCTAGGGTTATGTAGGCTGAGGCAAGCTTTGAGGCGTCTGCGCCGGGCACCTTCGCCGCAGGTTTGCTTGAGTACTCCTCCGGAACGCCCATGAACACTAGAACCCTGTGAAAGGCGGCTTTTCCTTTGGCCTTCTCCCACGGCAACATGCCCCGAATTACTCGCCTCAGGTATAGGTCTGGACGCCGTTGGTGTACTGGGGCAGTTGTCTGATTTGCAAGTGTTCTTGTTTCGAGCCGTCGTTTTGCTTCTTCCACAATGTTCTTTCTCCTCCCTGAAATCACGGCCTTCTCAGCGTTAAGTACAATGACACTGTCGCCGCTTAGGGCATGTTTCGCTGCGTAGCTGGCAAGCCGCCCTAGAATCTGATTTTTCGCGTCCAGCAGCACTGTTTCTTTTGACATGCCGCTCATCTCAAAATTAGGACGTTTGATCCCTTTGGGTACTTGCTGACGAAATCTTTGATTGCAATACATTTGCCGCCGGCCCGTTCAATCTTCGTCTTCGCCGCTTGGGAGAACTGGAAGGCGCCGACGGTGACGGGGTGTTTGATGTACCCTGCAGCCAAGACTTTACCTGGGACAAGTACGAGCGCGTCGCGCTTCGATGCACGCGATATGTGGTTCAGGTTCAGAACTGCTCTCCCTCCCCTAGGTCGGGAGAGAGATTCGGCGGTGACAGCCCAAATCCTAGCCCTGTTTTCCCTTGCCTGAACTTTAAGAAACTTGATCGTATCGAGAAGTTCGGGGTTTGTGATTACACGACGCATAAAGCAATTCCTCTATTCGAAGCCTTTTTTCGCCAAGTCAGTTAGCCCCGATGCTTTCTTCTCCAGAACCTTGGCTGCCTCTTCCACGATCCTTTTCGACGGAAGGGCCCCTGTCGACTCGACGTAAAAAACGAATGCGGTATCGTCGCCATCGATTTTGATTGGAAACGCTTTCTTGGAATCTATTGGGACGGCCTTCTCAACGCAGTCCATGCATAGTGTGCAGGCAAGCTCGTCGCGAACCGTGATCTTGCTTTCGGGGTCATGAGCATATACATCAGTCGGGCAAACTCGGATCACTTCCTCAGGGTTGGCCAAATTCTCGGCGTTCAAGGTTACCCTGGGGAGGTACTTGTAGGCGCATGCTGAAACAGGCTGCCATTTAGCGTGTTCCAACCCCCGCCCTAACCTCGCGTAAACCTCAAGCTTCAACTTCTGCATGGGGCCGAGCTTAACGATTGGTATATTGCCGCTCACGGGCGTTGCGTCGCTTTCCGGTTTCAGATCCGAGGAATATACCATAACTGGTTCGTCTACTGCTTCCGCCTCAAGTGTGAAGGAGGCTCTGCATTTGCTGCACCCGAGTTCACTCTTGCAGTCGCATTCTTCAGGCAGAACGTAGGCATCCAAGTCCGTTTTGATTGGTATAAGCCCCAGCCTATGGGCGATTACTTCGTCGTAGAGGACGGAGGTGTTCTCGATTACAATAACGTCCTCAATCGCCATTGCAGGAACCTCTGCCATCATAGCTCGACGCAAAGCGTTGGCATAGGCATGGCCCGTTCCTTTCAACAGAAAACGGAGAGTGTTATCTTTCTCTTCCAGTATCTTTACGTCCAAGACCTACGGACCCCTCGAGAAAAACAGCACATCTCGTGGGCCGCTTGGCGTGTTCTGGCCTGAATCTTGTCGTTCGGGTCCGGGGCCCACGATATTTTCACTTCTTTGGAAAGAGCTTTCCGAGGTAGCCTCTGCGGGGCTTATAAACTATTACGACTTTTCGAGTTGCCTCCGTCGGAAATTTTCTCGAAGAGTTAAAGTTCGCGAGAGATTTCGAAGTGTGTTAGGGTTGCGAAACATTGACCGAGGTCTCTATCGCTGAGATCGGGTTCGGCCTCGTCATTTTCGGATTTATACTTGCATTCATCGCAGCGATCCTTCTCGCGATTAGGTCGCAGACCAGTGGGACCAAAACTCGCGGTGGTGGGGTTTTGCTCATAGGCCCTATTCCGATAATCTTCGGGACGGACCGTGATTCGGCCAAGACCCTCGTGGTACTAGCAATCATCCTGATAGCCGTCGTCGTCGTTTTTATGCTCCTTCCATCACTTCTACCTCGGTGATCGTCGTGGCGGGCCCCCTCTGTGCAATATGCGGAATGCGGCCGGCGACACACGTATGCCAGGATTGCGGTAGGGCTGTGTGTAGCAACTGTATCAACCCAGTTCGCTGGTCCTGTTCTGAATGCCAAGCGAAGCTAATGGTTGCTACCCCTCAGGGGTATTCTGCTCCGTCCCAATTTTCATCGGCAACGTGGCTGTTTTTCGTAGCTTTCGCGGTAATCTTCATCGGAATGTTGCTGATGGCTTTCGGTTCATTCTCGAACCTTAGCGGGGTGAGCGGGGGAGCGATCATTTTGATCGGGCCGATTCCAATAATCCTCGGAAGCGGCCCCTATTCAGTCGGCCTCATCGCATTGGCCGCAGTCCTGACAATCGCTGGGCTGGTCTCTTTTCTCCTTTTGAGGAGACGAACCTAGCGCAGAAGTTGCTGCTAGGAAGCCTTCGGAGCGGGTTCGGTTACGGCCTGGCTCGCAGCGGTAGCCGCGATAACCTTCCTCAAAGGATGGTCGGCCTTCGATAACGGGCTATGCGAGAAATACTTGAGTTTCTGCTCCTCATCGCGTTTCACCATATAGCCTGGGACCGAGACGATCTTTCCCGCAATCGATATGTGCCCATGCGAGACGAGTTGTCGGGCTTGAAAGACCGACTTTGCTAGGCCCCGTCTGAAGACTACGGTCTGCAACCTGCGCTCGAGCAGGTCTCTAATCTCCAAGTCCAGAACTTCATCGATGTTGGCGGATTCGGACAGGACGCCGATTCGGCCTAGTTTGGAAAGGTACTCGCGTTCTAGGTGCTCGCGTTCTTCGGCCGTGGAGCCTAGCAGTGACCTAGCTATTCCTCTGACCTGGGAAAGCATAGTTTTGCAGCGCCAAAGTTCGCGTTTGTTGCGAAGGCCGTATTCGCCCATTAGGTGAAGTTCGAGCTCCAGCTGGTCCCTGCGCCACGGGTGCCTGGGAGTCTCGTAGCTCTTCCGCTGCCTTTTCGGGTCACCCATCCATGATCAGCCCTACTTCTTCTCTTCCTTTCCTTCCTTCCCTTCATCGCGGGCTGCTGCCCTGGCAGCCTCAAGAACAACCTTCTTCGATACACCGACCGCTCTGCCTTTGCGGCCTGTCGTTCTGGTTCGTTGGCCGCGAACCTTCAGGCCCAACGAGTGTCTAACTCCCTTCCAAGTTCGAATGTCCGTCATGAAATCCACATCACTCTTAATGCCCAGCGTAAGGTCCGCGCCGATCAAATGCACGTCGCGGCCAGTGTCAAGCCCCTTTCTTCGATTGTAGAGGCGTGACGGTAGCCCATATTTCGCGGGGTCGCGCATCACATCCTCCAGTTTCTGAACTTCACCCTCAGAAAGATCACCCAATCTCAAGTCAGGTCGAAGTTCCGCAGCCCTAACTATTGCGGCCGCGTAGCTCGGCCCAACCCCCCTGATATGCAGGAGACCGTAAACCAACTTCTTCGTCCCGTCGACGTTAGTGCCTGCGACACGAAGGATTTGCCGAAACTCCCTTGACATCCGCTTGCTACACCTAGTGTGGCGTAGCGAAAAGATAGAATCGTATTAAACCTTGCCGGATTAAGGCTTCGGACAACTCAGCTGTTCGAGGAAAAATGCTCGCCTTGACAGGGAGAGGGTCGTGGAAAATTGACTCTAGATGGTATTGGGTTGAAATGTCCGAAGTCGGAGAAGTTACGTAGCCAAGCGAAGTCTGACCAAGTTCAAATGATTGCAAGCACAATTAGTCACACACGCACGAAAAATAGAGTTCAAATTCAGGTTCCACCTTTCATATAGACGATTAGGATTTGTCGGAACAATACTCGATCAAGCAATCCATAAACGAGGCTGAAGACATAGTTAGGGCTGGAAAGTCAGAGTCGGAAACTCTTCGACAACTAAAACCTCTTTTAGAAAAACTGCTGGCGAACCCAAACTTACCTGATGAAGCCTTCACGCCAAGGCGTGACAGGTTCGCGATGAATCTCATCCACATGCCGGAGGATAAGATCTTCTCAGTTATTGGGGGCGTGTGGAATCCAGGGCAGACCACGCCAATTCATGACCACCTCACATGGGCGTTAATTGGAGTTTACAGGGGGGAGGAAAGGGAATCCCTCTACCGACGGTTAGACGACGGCTCGAACCCCAAATTCGCCAAACTTGAGATGGCTAGTGAGAACATCAACACAAAAGGTCATGTGACCGTGCTCGGCAGAGCAGGCATACACCGCGTCGACAACATATCAAAAACGCCCGCTTGGAGCATTCACCTGTACGGCAGAGACATTGGGAACACAGAAAGGCATGGTTACGATCCGGTTACTGGAGAAGTAGGCAAATTCGTGTCGGGCTACTGCAACGTACTCAGAGACCCGGACAAATACTGAAGGCTTCATATTCATCTTCAGCAACGATGATAGACGTAAGAGTGTTGGGTTGACAAGTCATGAAATCGAGTGCAATGGACGAGTTTAAGGCAAGCCTGCGTGGTGAACTAATCCAACCGCAGGATCAAGGATACGACGCGGCCCGAAAAGTGTACAATGCTATGATTGACCGGCGGCCGCAGCTCATTGCCCGTTGTTCGGATGTGGCGGACATTATCACCGCCGTCAAGTTCGCTCGCGAAAATAACATGCTTCTCGCTATTCGCGGGGGCGGACATAACGGAGCGGGATTGGGAGTCTGCGATGGCGGCCTAGTCATCGACCTATCCCGCAGGCGAGGCATTCGCGTGAATCCTAAGAAACGGACCGTGCAGGTCGAGAGTGGCTGTACTTGGGGTGATGTCGACCATGCAACTCACCCTTTTGGCTTAGCAGTTCCAACCGGCATCGTTTCAACCACTGGCGTTCCTGGACTTACGTTGGGCGGAGGACACGGCTACTTGGCCCGAAAGTTCGGATTGACGATCGACAATCTACTTGAAGCAGATCTGGTTTTGGCCGACGGGAGCTTTGTCACTGCCAGCGCGGAAGAGAACGAGGACTTATACTGGGCAATCCGCGGCGGCGGAGGAAACTTTGGCGTCGTGACCTCTTTTACGTTCAAGGCGCATCCGGTCAGCACCGTCTATGCCGGCCCGATGTTGTGGGATCTGGATAAGGCTGTTGAGGTGATGGAGTGGTATCGTGAGTTCATTACGAAGGCTCCGGAGGATATGTATGGTTGGTGTGGGCTTTTCAAAGTGCCACCTGGCCCACCATTTCCCGAGCATTTGCACCGCAAGACCATGTGCGGTATCGTTTGGTGCTACACCGGACCGATGGGCGAAGCTGAGAAAGCGTTCAAACCAGTTCGCCAAATAGGTCCTCCAGTACTTGATTTTGTTGGGCCTATGCCTTATCCAATGCTGCAAAGCATGTTCGACCCTCTCTTCCCTCCAGGTTTGCAGTGGTACTGGAAGGCCGATTTCGTTAACGAATTGAGCGATGAGGCCATCAAGTTGCATTTGAAATACTGTTCTGAACTTCCTTCGCTGCAATCAACTATGCACCTCTATC
>JAHFFU010000219.1 GCA_023247835.1 Candidatus Bathyarchaeota archaeon | reverse complement strand
AAGGCCCTAGGCGGTCAAAACCGCAGGAAACGCGCCCGAGAGATGATTCACCTGGTCCTCAATCAGTGCAGAAAACTGGACATAATTGGCTTGGACCACGGCGAGTTGAGCAACCTGCGAAAACACGTTGTGGTCGTTGACTCTTCTCCCTACATGATCGACTTCGAATCTGCTAGCCAAAACCGTTCCCCCAAAAACGTGACAGCGGCCGCGCAGCACATGTTGGTCGGTGGAAAGATGTCCCCCCTTGTCCGACGTTTGATAGGGGTGGCCGATGTCAAGAGAATAGTAGGGTCTCTTCGAGCGTACAAGCGAGATCAGAGCGACATGAACTACTCACAATTGCTGAAGACGCTTCATCTCGCGAATGACTAAGTTTAAACCGAGTAATAATTCGAGTCCTCGATGTTGGGGCCGTCGTCTAGGCCGGCAACGGGGAAGATGTTCCTAAGTCGACAAGGGACATACCTCAAGTTTGGTCTAGGATACCAGCCTGGGGATCAGAAGTGGGCAGAACGCTGGCGGTCGTGAGTTCAAATCTCACCGGCCCCATCTACCAAGTACTTTCGCCACCAACACAGTCGTTGCAACCGTAACAGTGGGCTCAAATCCTGTCGGAGTCGCTTTCGATACCAGGAATGGCGACTTATACGTAACAAACGCGCACTCGGACACTGTCTCCGTGATAGATGGCGCAACCAACACAGTCGTTGCAACCTTAACAGTGGGCTCAATTCCTGAGTTAGTTGCTTTCGACACTAGGAATGGCGACTTATACGTTGCTAACCTTGGCTCGGGGACGGTCTCCGTGATTTCTCCATAGTGTTGCATCGGTCGAGGATTCAGGTTACTCGACCGACCCCTGTTCTTGTTACTCCTCAGAGCGAATGAATTCTCGCAGTGAAGCCACAACGCCCAGCATTTTAAGTCGAGACGCAGAGTTGGCTGTATCTGGTTCGAAGCATTGAGCGGGCGTCATTTATGGTGAAGAAATGAAGTCAGCATGACGCCAGGACAGCAATTTAATCAAAAGAGATAAAACAAGAAATGCCAATAGCCATTCAATCGGGAGCCCAAGCTCCCTTCCCCTTTTTTAGTTTGGGGCTTCCTAGCCCCAAACAAGTCTAAGTTCAGGAGCGAAAACGCTCTACGATTCACCGGCCCCACAGTCCAATTAGCTCCTCCTAGGTTTGTGTTGGTTAAAGAAGCCAAAAACGAGGTAATCTTGGACCGGCTGGAGATTCGGTACTATCGGCCGGTCTATTGTTTCGAGCCCTTTCCGCTCAGGGCACGAGGATTTCAGGAAGCCTCTGGGGTTACCCGACTGTTCGTTAGTCCGCGTCCTGACTTCTAGTCCCGTTTCTCAGAGGCGATGTATATCAGGAACTCTCTGTTGGTTTCAATGATCCGCTTGACCGTAGCTTCCCACCGTTTACGTTCTGTCTGGCTCATTGCCTACCACCTTTCTGATTATCTGCTGAATGTCATTTAAAGTTGCCGTCGCGATTCCGGCCTTGTCAACCATCGAGACAAGCTCCATGTTCTTGATGCCGAGAGAGTAGCCGTTCATCTGCAGAAAAGCCGAGGCTGCCACCAACGCCGTCCTCTTGTTCCCCTCATGGAAATGCTGGCCTCTAGCTATCCTGTAGACTAGAAGGGCCGTCTTCTGCAGAATCGCTTCGCCGAACTCCTCGTTGTTAGACACAGTCTGGACTTCCTCGACCAGTGACTTTAGCCTCCTCTCGTCTTCTCCAGTGTACTCGTGATTTTCTCCTGTCAAGGAAACGACCTCTCTATTGATCATCACCAGCGTCGAGAAGTCAAGGTGGCGAATGCTCTTCTTAGCCAATACATATGGCTCAGCTGAGATGGTGATTTAACCAGTTGAAGGAATTTCTACGGGTGTCCCCTCACACTGGTGGGGGTCCAACCGACGTGCTCTCAAGTGGGCTGGTCATCGCTAATCTTGTCATTTTTCCTGAGTTCAAATCTCACCAGCTCCACAGTTCAAATCCCGTCCGAGCTGCGGGCCCCGTGGGATTCGGCCAAGTACGGGGTGATTTCAGTGCAGTTCGGCGCGTACGATTCTTGCACCCTGTACCAAAGCTTTGAGTTTTCCGAAAGCAACATTTCTGTCCAGGTACTTCATGCCACAGTCTGGGGCTACAATCAACCTCTCTGGAGCCACAAATTTCAAAGCTTTCCGGATTCGTGTTGCAACCATCTCCGCCGTCTCGACGCGATTCTCTTCTAGATTAATCACCCCTAGAATGATCGTCTTATCGTGGATGCTTTCCAGTACACCGAGGTCGAGGTTTGGCTGCGCTGCCTCAATCGATATTTGTTCCACGATTGATTCGTCTAATTCAGTGAGGAACGAATATCCATTCGGCTTGTTCTTCACCATGTGGGCATATCCAAAGCAGCTGTGAAGTGCTGTGGGTCCTTCGACTCCTTCCAGCGCGCTGTTGATAACTTCGACCGCGTACTCCCTGGCCTTCTCAGGCTTGGCCTGGAGATAAGGTTCATCGAGCTGAATCACATCTACCCCTGCGGCCTTCAGAACCTTAGCCTCTTTATTGACAGCGATAGCGATGTCCTTCGCCAGGCTCGCATCATCGGGGTAGAACTCGTTTTGTGCTTGCTGGGTGGCCGTGAAAGGCCCCGGGATCGTGATCTTCGTTCGTCGGCTGGTATTATGTCGCAAGAACTGAGCATCATGAAGTAGGATAGGCCTGTTCCAGCGAACGGGGCCGATCACCCGTGGGACAGGCGTTGGACGACCTGTTCTGCCCACGGCGATACCGGGATTTTGTATGTCCATCCCGTCGAGGGCCGTAGCAAAACGATTAGAGTAACTTTCGCGTCTGATTTCGCCGTCGGTAACTATGTCGATACCAGCTGATTCCATTT
>JAHFFU010000030.1 GCA_023247835.1 Candidatus Bathyarchaeota archaeon | reverse complement strand
CCTTCTGCCGTTAGTGCAACGTTCGTGAAGAGTGTGTTCTTCTTAATCGTGTTCATGATGTTCGGATTTGTCTTTACGCTACTGTTGGTTGCCACGGCAAAGAAACCCGTCTCCGGGTTAATTGTCCTGAATTTGCCCTCATCGTCCAAGTGTATCCAGGCGATATCATCGCTAATCGCCCACACCTTCCAGTCCCGCATCTCTTCGGGAGGTTTTAGCATAGTCAAATTGGTTTTTCCGCTGGCGCTCGGGAACGCCCCTGTTATGTAGATGATCTTGCCTTCAGGATCTTCTAGTCCAATCACGAACATGTGCTCAGCAAGCCAGCCTTCATCCTTGCCGGTTACGCTCGCAATCCTCAAGGAGTGACATTTCTTGCTAAGAAGTGCGTTTCCTCCGTAGTTCGAATTGACGCTGATTATGAGCTTCTCGTTCGGAAAGTGACAGATGTATCTGTTCTTGGGATCAAGGTTTCCGGCAGAATGAATGGCTCTGACGAAGCGACCCGTGCTCTTCAAGCGTTGCAAGGCAACTTTTCCAACTCGTGTCATGATAATCATGTTCAAGGCCACGTATGGGCTGTCGGTCAGCTCCACACCGACCTCAGAATATGGAGAACCAGGAGGACCTAGGAGGTATGGGATCACGTACATTGTTCGAGATTTCATGCAGCCGGACAGGAGTTTCCACAGGACCTTCTTAGCGCTTCCCGGATGTATCCAGTTATTTGTAGGTCCAGCAACGTTCCTGTTCCTGGTACAGATGAAGGTTCGTTCCTCTGATCGAGCCACATCCTTCGGGTGACTTCGATGCAAGTAACAGTTAGGATACTCTGACTGGTTAAGCTGGATTAAGGTGCCTTCGACGAGCATCTGTTCCACGAGTGACCTGTACTCTTCGGGCGTCCCATCGCACCAGACCACACGTTTCGGCTTGGTCTTCTTCGCAACTTGCTTAACCCAAGACTCCAAGTCAGTTTCCTTGGGTTCAATCTTTCCGGACAAAATGCCAACATCCGCCAAGATTCTGAATCGTCGTCATAGACCAATCAGGTCGACTCGAACCTTTCTATATTTGGCATTATGATGCCTTCATTCGCCAGCGGAATCGACTCTTACTGCTTCTTTTACCTGATACTATTTCTCTCTACGCTTTCTAGTTACGCATGTAACGGCGGTCATTATCCCAGCAAGTGCAGAGCTGTGCTTAACCAGCACCGTAAGATGCTCAGAATTCTCAGAAGACGTTTAAATACATGTTTAAACACGTTCTGCCTGATTGAAATTGGCCAAGACACTTACCATACGCGACGAAGTGTACAAGAAGCTGGCCTCGGTCAAGAAGACTGATGAGAGCTTCGGTGAACTTTTCGAAAGGCTGATGGAGGGTACGAGCTCGTTGGAATCATTGACGAGACTAAGAGGAAGCGTAGCGTTCAAGAACAAGAAGAAGATGCTCGCGGAAATCGAAGCGCTGAGGGCGGAACGCAGGCCATGATCCTGCTCGACACGGACGTTCTGATAGAGATATTCGACAAGCATTCTGAGAAGGGAAACGGGGTACTAAAGAGAATTATCGAGAAAGGAGACAGCGTAGGCAGTACTGCAATAAATCTTCACGAGGTGGTGTATGGGTTGCAGAAATATGCTAGACCCGTCTCCGAAGTGCTGCAGCTCCCTATCCTAGGCTACAATAAGGAGGACGCCCGTACGTCTGTCCGATTAGAGCTCGCTGCTGAGAAGGCCGGGACACCGATACGCAGAACTGACGCAATGATTGCTGCCATCGCCATTAACAACGAGGCAGATTTCTTCACTCTTGATTGGAAGCATTTTGGACCGATGAAATCTCTGGGACTTCGACTTTTTCACTGAGCCCGGTACAATTAAGAGCTGTTCATACAGAACTCTTCGGTCGCCTGGAGTCTAGTTAGTCTCAAGATTGAGTTAAGCAATACCTGTGAACCTCGCTCAAACTGTAGGTAGAAAACTCCCATGCCTGCGCGGTCTTGATCAACACGCCCAGTGTTCCTTGAAATAGGTTAGGAAAGACTAATTAAATTCCCTGAGGGCATTAATTCGACTTTGCAAATAAAGATCTGAGATCTGAATGACGCGAAAGTATTCTGAACAATATTACCAAGCACATAAGGAAGCAATCAAAAAGATCTCTCGACTCTACTATCAAACACACACGGCGTATTTTCAGCGTTACTATCAAACACACAAGGAAAGGATGCTCGAATTATTCAGATCAAGTCAAGCTTCAACGTTGTTCTCGAAGATCCCGATAAACATCTGCTCACATTGAAGGGATTCAGAAGGGCCAAAGTAGTTACGGTGGAGGGGATGCTTCGGATTCTTAGAAGAAAGCGTTGAACAGCTTCAGTAGTTAACGTCGGCCCAATCCAGGTGTGTACGCTTCTTCGCCGTGTTGGCTCATGTCCAAGCCAGCGTCCTCTTCCTTCGAACTAACTCTTAGTGGCGTGAAGACACTGATCACCCTCAACAATACGTAAGAACCAACAAAAGCAAAAGCTGTTACTACAACGCACGCCAATGCTTGGACAGCGACTTGCATCGGGTTTCCGAAAAATAGCCCGTTTGGACCGGCGGCGTTGATTGCTGTTGAGGCGAAGAGGCCGGTAGCGATTGTGCCCCAGATTCCTCCCGCGCCATGACAAGCGAAGACATCTAACGAGTCATCGAGAGTGGTCCTTGCACGCCAACTTGCAACGTAATTGCAAAGAACTCCGGCGACCAAACCGACTATGATCGAAGGCATGGGGCCAACATAGCCTGAAGCCGGAGTTATGGCGACTAGACCGCACACGGCGCCGACCGAGATGCCAACAGCCGATGGTTTCCCCTTTCGAACCCAATCGGTGACCATCCAGCTTAGGGCGGCCGCGGCTGCGGCGAGGTTTGTTACGACCAAAGCATTAACTGCTAACCCGTTGGCGGCGAGTGCGCTTCCTGCGTTGAAACCGAACCATCCGAACCAGAGGAATGAGGCTCCCAAGATTACGAATGGGACGTTATTTGGTAGGACCCCCTTTCTTGGGCTGACTTGTTTCCTTTTCCCGATGACTAAGGCTGCGGCCAGCGCGGATACGCCGGCTGCGGTGTGGACGACTAGGCCGCCTGCGAAATCGATTACGCCTATCGACCTCAGCATTCCACCCACAGCCCAATTCCAATGAGCGATCGGAGCGTAGACGAACGTTGTCCAGAGGACGATGTAGATTATGAGAGCCTTGAACCGAATTCTCTCAGCGAACGCGCCAATTATTAGGGCTGGAGTAATTGCGGCGAACTTTAACTGAAACGCAAAGTAAAGGAGCTCAGGGATTGTGGAAGAGTAACCCGGATTCGGGGCCGTCCCAACGTTCGCCAGCCCGAGGTCGGATAAATCGCCTATTATCCCGTTAAGAATAGACGGACCGAGTGCGAGGCTGTAACCCCACAACGCCCAGACGAGGCTTACGATGGCGAATATGGCTAGGCATTGGACGATGGTGGATACAAGGTTCTTCCTCCTAACAAGCCCGCCATAGAAGAACCCGAGGGCAGGCGTCATGATCATAACAAGCGCAGTTGCCGCAATAACCCAAGCAATGTCCCCAGAATCCAGCATCGCTATTACCCCAAATGGGCCCGCGTAACCGGAGCAGTACTATAATTGAGTTCTGCTAAGTTGTCAACGAGGATTTGTATCCAATCCCAAAAGCGAACCGTGGAAATGTCTTCCGGGCCCCTCATCACTAATGCGTGCAAAGCGGCGAGAGACCCTCAGTGTACTTGCAGCGAAACTCTTGCGCTGACATAACTGTTCGAACAGGATGAGGGATGTCACGCGTGACAGTCGGGGTCGGCGGAGAGGCTCACTTTTGTCTGACATTAAAATTTCAGCGTCCGACAAAACCTGGGGTACCTTTCGAGGGTGGCATCCACCCGAACATCGGGTGGCATCCACCCTCTCGAAATGCGAGAGTTGTGCACAATCAGCGCCAGAGCCATGAAGTCCGGCAAAACGGGCCCCTATTCGTTCAAAGCGGGCCCCTTTTCAATTATGTGGGGCCTGGCTGTTACGATGAGCCTCTCATGAGGCAGGACCCGCGCATCCCGCATCGGAAAGTGCACCCAACAGAAAGGGTTGCGTCCACCTCTCGTAGTGGCCCTTTGAACATTGTAGTGATTCGTTTCTGACTAACTACCATGTTACTAGACACGGCGCTTCAATCCTGCAATTAGAGTGGCTAATGCGATCATGGTAGCCGCTACGGGTGGGGCTGATGGGAACTCAGGGATTGGCCGGCTACCAACCGGTGTCTTCGTTGGCGTCGCCTTTCTCGAGCTCCAACCTTCTCATGTTCATGTTTGTGGGTGAGCCACCAGTTGCTCCGGGGCAAAGTAGCTGCTCGACACTGCTACGACAACGACTGTTCAGGGGATTCCGCCTCTGACGAGTTGGATGGATGTTGTGATAGGCATCTTTCTGGTATACCCGTAGTTATATCGCTCTGGCGAATTTTTTTCTGAAACCAAAATTGAAGCTGCCCGCGTTACCGCCCATAAAATATCAAGTCAGAAATGCGAAGTGGTTAAACCAAGATGGCAAGGACAAATGGCTAACCATGATACAGAACGCATCAAAACGACCATGCTAATACTCCCCTCCCCCCCGCCCCCCGCCGGGGGGGTGCACTATATATACTCCATTTCTAGAAAGTGAGTATGAGGATGCGACGATGGCTCTACTGCTGGAAGAAGAGCAGCGTTTCATGCAGGCCGAGCAGGACCAACAGTATGTTCTTAGAGAGTTCGATTCACTCAAACAAAAGTTCCAAGATGAATACATCGGAGTAATGAAAGGACAGGTCAAGTTTCACAATACGAATATTGATAATTTGCTTGCGGCGATTCGCTCTGAGCTAGGAAGCACAAAGGGCGTTTTCGTGTTTTTCATCCCTTCGAAGCATAGAACGATCGCAGTCTAGATGCCCCATTGCGCTTTCCTTGCGGAATAGTCCGCGACAAAGGGGAAGCTGTCCGGATTGTCGTTCAACCTTGGTTTTCTTGTTTCAAGCGAGGCATCGGTGACCCTGTTCTTTTTCTTATCGATACCGGCTCGACGGGCTCCTTTTTGAGCGAAATCGACGCTAAGCGTTTCGGTCTCGATTATTCTACTCTCAAACAACTGCCCACCAATGAATGGGTGACAGGAATCGGTGGCAAGTTGCCTCTATACCGAATAACCGACGAATGCAAGCTTACATTTCAGACCGCTGCGGCTCAAACCCAAGGCAAGCGTGAATTTCGCATCGAGACCTTAGACCATTTTGATGTAGTAAAGGTAGAAATTGCTGATAAGAAAGTTAGAGAACAAATCCTTTCAGGGATACCTAGCATCTTGGGCATGGACATCTTGCACAATTTCAAATTCGTTGCTACTAATGCTGAGGCATATCTAGAGGTCTAGCATCAACCGCTTTTTTACAGCCCCACAAACGGGGCGCATCAACGGAGAACTTGACGTTACCGGCCACGATCATGTTCTTATCAGTTTGGATCCTTAGCTCTTCCAAGTTCAGCTCCGGCTTTTTGCAGAACCTCCAAGCGGGGGACTAGGGCGGCTACCGATTCGGAACCGGTTCATAGTGGCCTATAAGTTATGGGGCGCTCTGTCCCGAGAAGATTCCTCTATACGGCGTCGCACCGTGCGCCTCTTCAATAATTACTTGGCAATAGCAATGCCTGAATGCAACCCCAAAGGCAGTGGTGAGACATTGAGAATTTCAAGGACCACTTTCCCTCTGCTTTCGGGTTGAATGGAACCACTGCTAAGATGGATGAGAAACCCTAGCCGAGTGAAACGTGCCCTTCCCTCAACCCGCCCGCTGAGAGTGGATGGGAGCGTAGAGTTTCTTCCGTTATGCCCTGCACGAGCTCATTCGGCATGACGAGGAAAGAACCGCTACTCTCAACGTTCACAGCCCCATGGGTGGCGACACGTGGAATTCACACTGCAGTGGCGTGGTGACCCCACCGTCCGGTTTCGTGCTAACAGCTAACTCTTATATTGATGTAAACGTGGTTAAACAGTGTAAACGGTGACCGATTTGGCTAAGGCTAGGTCGATGCAGGTTGTGGCAGCGAGATTGCCGAAGGAAGTTGCACGCGAAATCGAACGAATTGCCGTTGAGGACAGGGTGGATAGGTCAACCGTTATTGCGCGCGCGACAGACCAATACATTAAGGAATGGAGGATTCGGAAGACCATCAAGCTCTACGAAGATGAAGCCATTACGGTTCCGAAAGCTGCGACCCTCGCCGGTCTCTCGATTTGGGAGTTTCTCGAAGAGCTTGGAAGGAGGAAAATTTCCGTGCGCTACTCCGCAACGGACTTCATAGAAGACTTCGAAGCTGCGCGCGGAGTAGATTAACTATTTGGCGAGAGCCTTACTTTTCGACACAACTCCGCTAATCTACTTAATCAGAGCCTCACTCACTGAAGCCCTTCGAAAACTGAGTAATCAAAAATGCATGCCCGAGAGTGTTTACAAGGAACTCATGGTTGGTGAGGCCCAGGGGAAACCGGAGGCCTCTGTGATACGTGAACTAGTTGACGGAAACGCCATTACAATTGTTCGACCTCGCAGTCCCCTTCTTGTGAGTAGGTTCATCAAAATCGCGGCGGAAGACGAGAGCAAGCCACTTCACAAGGCTGAGGCAGAGGGGCTCGCAATTGCAAAAGAACTGGGCGGGGTGCTCATCGCTGATGACCGTGTGGCAAGGTCTACAGCCAGACTCGTTCAAGTAGAATCTCATGGAACCGGATATCTGCTTGGAAGGATGTTACAAGAAGGTTTGATCTCGAAGGAGGAAGCAATCAGAAAAGTTGTCGAGATGAGAAAGGCCGGTTGGCGTCTGAGCGAAGACGACTACCGCACAGTACTCGACTACCTGAGGACCATTTGACTTCATCTCCCATTTGGGCCGTATCATAGATAGCAGGAACACACCCCGACACTCGACACTCACCTTACCAAGGCTGCGAAGATACAGCTCTGCGTGCGGAATCATCCGTATCTTCAGAAGCCAAATCTACCATCACACGATTGCCTTGTGCGCAACGGTGTGGCTCGTCGCCGTCGACTAACCGCCCATTCGTTGACTAACTAAGCGTCACCCATTTATCTGATTGCATATGTCCTTGTTTTAGGGCATGCGTTGGCCGGCGAAAATGATTCTGATATTTGATATTTGGCGTCCAAAAATTCTTCGATGATTACTGTGTATGTCGCAGTGTTGTGAACGGCTCCTTTCATGCTGCCGCAGTTAGTTTCTTGGCGACCTCGGCAGACAGTTCTTTGGGGAGGATTACCTCGATGGCTACTAACCTGCCTGCTCTATCAAGATCCATGAAAACGCTTCGTTAATCGAATCATGGCCGTTTGATTTCCTAGGTTGTACTCGGTTAGGGAGCAGTCTGCCCGGCGAAGGCGCCTTGGTATTTCGTTGCGCCCCGTGCTTCTTCGATAATTACTTGGCATATGGCTGTGCCGGGATGCAGGGCTAAGGGTAGCGGCGAGACATTCAGAATCTCCAGCACAACTCTCCCCGTGCTTCCGGGCTGTATGAAACCACTGCTTAGATGGATTAGGAGGCCTAGGCGTGCGAAGCGGGACCTTCCCTCAATCCGCCCGCTTAGAGTAGAAGGAAGGGTGAGGGTCTCTTCCGTTATGCCTTGAACGAGTTCATTTGGCATGATTAAGAAAGAGCTGTCTCGTTCTACCTTCACTGCCCTAGTAATCTGCTTGTAGTCCGCATCCTCGCGGATATGGAAGACGTCCCTAGTCTTCTCGAAAACACGAAAACTATCCCCAAGGTGAAGATCGATAGAAGCAGGACCAACCTGTTCCTTCCTAAACGGTGCAATTCTTATTGACCCATCCTCGATGAGTTTTAAGAGCTCGTCTCTTCCTAATGTCGCCATTACTTACCAGCCATAATTCGCGTCGGTCAGAATATCTTAGTTTGCATGGGATGGAACGGCGGACAAACACACTGACATGTGAAATCCGAACATTCATGTTGGGTTCAGGGCTCGTTCAATAACCTATCTACCTAAACTTTTTCGCTCAACATTCACGCGGCGAAGATGGCGTCTGACTGACATGACAAATCTTAAGGATCAGTTAGTTAGCGTATCTATCCTAGAACCTGGAATGGCGCAGCTAAGTTCCGAATCACTCGAGATATCTAGACCTCAGCCCTTCGTAAAATGGGCCGGAGGAAAAGCCCAACTCGTCAATCGACTGTTTGCGTTGGCGCCCCCAAATTTCAAACGCTATATTGAGCCGTTCGTTGGAGGTGGAGCGTTCTTCTTTCACCTGCGTCCAAAGACTGCCTTGAT
>JAHFFU010000218.1 GCA_023247835.1 Candidatus Bathyarchaeota archaeon | reverse complement strand
CACGAGCGAAGATTGAGGCTTCTTGATATAAGATTCTCTTGAAATCCGCGGCGCCTGTCGAACTAGTGTTGGGACGAATCGAGAGGGTTCCTTATTTCTCGACACTGGTCAGTGTTGGTGTGATTGAGCCGTTTCTCGGCAGCTTCAGCTGTAGAATGCCGGAGTAGTTTACTGCATGGCCATTGTCTATTTTCACGTAGTCGCCTTTTTGAACTGGTTTAGTCAGATTTCTGTAATTGTATCTGACGAAAGTGCGGCCTGTTTCGTCGGCAAGGACGATCATGAACTGGTTCATATCGACTATCTTGCCTTCGATATGGATGTTCCTCATCCCATTTCGAATTTGATCGATCCTAATCTCAAACAACCTCCTCGGGGTCGCCGTCTCGCCCTTGACGGACGTTTTCTCGCTAAATTAACCGTAAAGGCTACCGCGTTATGTAACTTTCTCGGTTTTAGTCCCAGAAATCCCCTATTCTAAGCTACTTTCAAGAAAAAACGGCCGGTTCAAGTTAAACGGCTCACTTCTAGACACGAAGTTGATTGACATGCGGTTGTGGTATACATTTAATTACGAATGTAAACACTCTAGCAATTGGTACGCTGCGGATTCTACTTCTTAGTATTATCTTGCGCGTAACTAACCTGTAAGAGTGGTGTAAGTGTAGTATGAGTCAAGAAGGATATGGCGGCCGAACTATGTACAAGGTCACCTGTTCAGACTGCGGCGCTGAAACCGAAGTGCCCTTCAAGCCAACACAAGGCCGACCGGTCTATTGTAGAAACTGTTACCAAAAGCACAGACGATACTAGTCCGCCATGTAGGCTGGCGGTACCGTCCAACTTCCCATTTCTAGATCATCCATCTTTTGAACTCTTTTTGGGTCAAGTTCGAGAACGATCTTGTCCTATTCAAATCAAAAATTTTCTCTATCAAATTTTTCCACTCATTCGTCGAACGGTCTGCCCTGATCTCGAACAAAGCTATCACGCATGGTTCAAATCAGAAAGGCCACTGTATCGTGACGGTTACACATGGAATTCGTGAAAGTCGTCCGTAAGCGAAGGATGGTTAGAAACTTTCAACGAACTTCAGTGCCTGTCGAAAAGATAAACAAGATTCTGGAGTTGGCACAGCACGTCCCAAGTGCCGGGTTCACCCAGGGTTGGGCTTACGTTGTTGTTAGCGAAGAGAATTTGAGAAAGAAGATCGGAGAGATTCAGGGCGAAGCGGACTATTACACTAAGACTCGTTTCCATAAGTTCGTGTCGGAAGCACCTGTCCTAATCGTGGCTTGCGTGAGCGAGCGGCTCTATCACGAGCGCTACCGGGAGCCGGACAAGCTGCAAGAGGATGGGACAGAGATCGAGTGGCCCGTGCCTTTCTGGTACTTTGACATCGGATGTGCATCCATGCTCATCTTTCTTGCAGCCCTCAACGAAGGTCTTGCAACTGCCTTCACGGGCGTCTTTCGCGCCGACCGGTTGCGACAGCTTCTTGGAATTCCGGAACATTTCCATCCAGTCGGAGTAATCTCCGTGGGTTACCCGGCAAAGGATATCCCATCGCCTTCACTCAAGCGAGGTCGACGATCCTTCAAAGAGGTTGTCCACTACGAGCACTGGTGAGGCCATTACGGCGCCGTTCCGCTCGACCCTAGAACACATTGTAAACTGGAGATGAGAGGCAGGTCACTCCTCCATCACCCTTCCAGAACTCGGAGACGTCGACTTCGACCGGTCTGTAGCCAGCCTCTTTCACCCTCTTACTTGCCTTCGGATAACCAGAAGGAATGAGCACCCTGCCTTCTCCAAGGTAAAGCGCGTCGGCCGCGTAAGCATCCTCTTTTGATAAATCAATGAAACGAAAACCAGGAAATGAGTTCGAATCAACTAGCTCAGGAACTATCATCATAGTCCCATCATTGAGATAGGAGCACCCGCAGAGCAGATGAAACAAATTCGTTTCCACAGACAGAACGTTAAGGCCAGGCAGCGACTCAGCAAGTTGACGAATGCCACGACTGTTCGTGCGAGAAGACTCTCCAACAAATATTCCACGGTCGGTAACCACTACGTCACCTCCTTCCAGAGTGCCGGGAGGGTTTATGGTTGTCATTCGTCCGAGCTCAATCCTTCGGCTTTTCAAATCTTCAATCAGAGCCTTCTCCTCTCCTCGGCGCGTCGTTTCGCCAAATCTTCCTATTACCGAATGATGCGAGCCGAGTAACGCCGGGTCCTGCATGAAGACTGAATCCGGAAAACCTTCGAGAGGTTCCAATTCAATGACTTTGATACCTGATTCTTTCAGCATCAAGACATAATCACGATGCTGCTCTTTCGCAAGGGTCAGGTCGATATTGCTCTTTTCGGGATTTGATGAAACGCATTTCAAATAACTCTTGGAAGGCGGTCGAACCAAGACTAAATCAAACAACCTATCCAGTTCGCCCATTGTCTTCGACACCTGTTTTTCGCTACTACAAGTCTTATAGCTTTCATCTTGGGGCTGCTTGAGATAACAGGTTCGAATTTCGTGCGCCACATTCTCGGCTTCTACAGATACAACAGCGATGTTAGAAAGAGGTACTCAGACGCTATTGAAAAGCTCCCATGGGAACGGATCATCAAGAATCGAGGGGCATCATATCCGTCGATTCGCGACGTATTCCTACACGTGCTGGACGCGTACCGTTACTGGTTTCAGTACGCGATCAATGGTCTACGTGTCAGAGAATACAAAGACGCGGATCCAGAAACCTTCACAAACGTAGATGCAATCCGAAAATACGAGCGGGAGGTAGACGCTATGGTCATGAGTTTGCTTCAGAATTTGCGCGAGGAAGATCTCTCGATGGTTTACACGATTTACAGCGTTGACGAAGGTGATAATGAGGTTTTCCAAAGAACAATGGAAAGCATCCTGATG
>JAHFFU010000029.1 GCA_023247835.1 Candidatus Bathyarchaeota archaeon | reverse complement strand
TGGATGGGGCGGTTCCGATCGTCACGCTTGCGGAACGAGGGTCCTTGTTACTAGATGGGGACAAATTATATCGGATTCCCCCATACGCAACCCATGCTGTTGACCCGACTGGTGCCGGCGATGTCTATGCTGGTTCCTTCATCGTGGAGTACAAGAGAAGCAGCGATCTAGCTGAGGCGGCTCTGTTCGCATCGGCCGCGGCCTCGATCATGGTAGAACAAGTCGGGCCAGATTTTCGCCTGGCCTTGAATGAGGTGCAGGAAAGGAAGGATGTTATCCGCGGTCGCTTGACCGTGGATACCGCGGCTTAGTAGAAGTGCCTTTCCTCTCGGGATCTTACCTTCGTAAGCCCGAAGTGAACCGCGCAGGAAACACAGTACATTTTGACGACACGCTGCCTTGCGATGTACGTCCCGTGGGAACGGAGTTCACGTGCAAGGGATGGGTCTACTAAGGAAATCCATTGTGTATCGCGCTTAGCCTTATCCCTAGGAACTGGCCTACCGCAGTTGGTGCACTGAATCATCTCGCTCCGCCCTTTACCTCCCTTACTTCGGCCGCGAGACTTTCTCTTCTTCGTCAAACCTTATCTTCTACTGTAAAACCCGGTGCGCTGTGCTTAAACATTGTTATGGAGTTCTGGGCATGCTTCGATGCGGCTAATACGATTTCGCGAAGTATGCGACCTTCGCAGCAGGTTTACCGCAATATATGCAGCCTGAGAAGGTCTTCTCATCGGTGAGCGGGATCGTGCGTATGGTGGCGCCCGTCTCATTCTTTATGGTTTCTTCGCATTCAGCTCTGCCACACCAGCAGGCACGCACGAACCCCCCACGGTCTTTCAGCGTATTCTTGAACTGGTCGTAGTTGCCTGCCTGGCTTATTGAGGCGGCGAGAGCGGATTTTGCTCTGGAGAGCAAGTCCTTTTGTATCTCTTCAAGGCATCTCTGAACTTCAACTACTATCGCGTCATCCTTCACTGTAAGCTTTCGTGAGTTGTCACGCCGAACCAATGTCACCTGATTATTCTCAACATCCCTTGGTCCGATCTCGATTCGAAGTGGTATACCCTTGAGCTCCCATTCATTGAACTTCCACCCGGGCGTGTACTGTTCGCGAAAGTCCTGGTGCACGGTGAGCCCTGCTTTTGTGAGCCGTTCGGACGTGGATCGAACTTTATTGGTGATTGCATCTGCGCCTTCGGTCTTGTAGTAGATTGGTACTATGACTGCCTGAATCGGGGCGATCTGCGGGGGAACAATCAACCCTTTGTCGTCGCCGTGGAGCATGATCATGGCACTGATTACGCGCCAAGAAACGCCCCACGAAGTCGTCCAGGCGTAATGGGTCTGCTCATCTTGCCCGAGGTATTTGATTTCGAAGGGTTTGGAAAAGTTCTGCCCGAGATTGTGTGACGTTCCCATCTGTATTGCTTTGCCGTCGGGCATCATTGCCTCAAGGGTTGTCGTGTAGAGGGCTCCGACGAATTTCTCTTTCTCGCTCTTGTAGCCAAGCAAAACAGGAACAGCCAGCTGCTCTTCGATTAGTTGCCTGTAGAATTCTAGGATCATCATGACTTCTCTGTCAGCATCCTCCTTTGTGGCGTGGACAGTATGGCCCTCTTGCCACAGGAATTCGGAGGTTCTGAGGAAGGGCCGAGTTGTCGTGATTTCAGCCCGCAATACGGAGTTCCAAACGTTGATCAGCAGAGGGAGGTCCCGCCAGCTTCGAACCCATTTCGAATAAGCTTCGTTAATGATCGTCTCGGAGGTGGGCCTGACCGCGAGGCGTTCAGAGAGCTTGTTCTCTCCTGCCTGGGTTACCCAGAAGACCTGGGGAGTGAACCCCTTGAAATGCTCTGCCTCTCTCTTTAGGTAGCCCTCAGGAATGAGGAGAGGGAAGTAAGCATTTGAATGGCCGGTTTCCTTCAGCCTGCGGTCCAGGTACTCCCTGATCCTCTCCCAGATCGAATACCCGTAGGGCCGAAGAATCATGAACCCCTTCATCGGGGCGTAGTCCGCCAGTTCAGCCTTAGTTACTAGCTGCGTGTACCACTCCGATAGGTCGTCTGCTTTCTTTGCAGTAATCCCGATTGTCTTACTCACTACTACCTCGCTCCCTGAAAACGAAAAGCATGTCGACTAGCGAAATAATTCGCTCAGGCGTCTGGAACCAAAACACCGCAGAGTTTCATACTCGCAGCCTCAACGGATAGCTTCCGAACATTAGTTTCATTGTATTTAGTGTTTGCTAGGAGCCCTGCGCCTAGGCGAGAGCTGCTCCATAGGAGCGGTCAACACTAAACAGTCAGCGGCGCGCACAACCCTCTGACTCACGCTCCGAGTGAAGAACCGACGCCACCCGCGCTTAGCCCTACGTTTCATCAAGAAAACGATCAGATAACCGTCGCTCTCTGTCTCCTCGACTATACCATCTGCAGTATTGCGTGCTACCGCAACTTTCACTTGCACACTCAAACCTTGGTCCGTCAGCCACTGGGATAGGTCGCTAAGCCTGTTTTCCGCACGTTTGATCTCCTCCTGATATGGTTCTGTTTCTAGTGTTGCCGTTCTGCTGGGTACTTCGATGACGTGGAACAGAACGATGTTTGGTTTCTTGAACGCGGACAAAACGTGCAATGCTTGCATTATTAGTTGCCTGCTCACGAACTCGCCCACTGGAATGAGTATCCTCGCCGACGCAGGGGCGACGGGTTTCTTACGTTTCGTGGCTATTCAGCGACCGTCTTCCCGGTTCTCTTATGCGTGTGAATGATCACTAATGTGTTGGTGCCGCTAATTCCCTTGATGGACAATACCTTGTCCTTCAGAAGATTTCTGAAAGCCATGATAGAATCAGTTTCGATCAGCGCGACCAAATCATATTCGCCTGTAACTTCATAGAGATCTGCCACCTGCGGTAGCTTCTGCAGCGCTTGCGCCACTCTTTCCAGTTCCTGCGACTTTACATTCACATCTAGAATGACGAGAACTCCCCCCACCATTACTTTCTCCTCCTGACTATCATTATCTTGCCAGGGTATTTAGATAACACCGCCACTGCGGAGTCCTCCCGTTCATTCTCAATGTGCCCTTTGAGCGCCTTGCGTCTTATGAGAACCACAACATCATTCCTGTCGGCTGCAGCCTCCCGATCAATAATCTCCTCGAAAGAACCAATTTCTACCTTGGGAGATGCTTCGTAACCCTTGGAGCGTAACCTGCGGGAAACTGCTTGAAGTTCCTTAACTGAGTTGTTCTTGTATTCGTTGATCTGTGTGTACCCTCTCAACTCATCGATGTTTAATCCCAAATCGGCTGGGTCTACGATGTTAAGAAGAGTTATGTGAAATCTGGTGTCCAGCGCCTCGCTGATCGCGGATACTACTGTCTCTTCGTCTGCTGGGGTTCTGACTAGTGCTACTGCATTCATCACGTAACCGCCAGGCAGTATGCGTTTTCCGGTCTCGGAGGTGAGTATTGGCATGTGCTTCATTCTGCGAAGCGCGACAAACCCTATTATCCCCACGAGAACCCAGGCAGTTCCGAGAATCCGGCCGCCTTCATGAAAGATGAGAATTAAGCTCCACAAGATTGCGCATGATATGGAGCCAATCACGCTGATAATTGGGACGAAGATGGTGCGTTCGCCGAATCGCAACGTGAGCGTTCCCGGCACCTTCCACGAGCGAAAGTCACCAGCTTCCTTGTTGCGTAGAACGATGAGGGAAACGTTGACCAGAATGTACGATAGAAGTGCTCCATAGTTGTAGAGGTCCGCAACAAATGTGAGCTCGCCAACTAGAGCGAGCGCAGTTCCGATCAGTCCAAAAACAATTATCGTTCTAATCGGGGTCTTGAACCTTGGATGAAGTTTGTAAAACCACCGCGGAAGCAGGTCGAATCTTCCCATGGAGTACACTATTCGCGAAACACCAATTACGCCGGTGTTTGTAGAAACATAACATATGGCGAATCCTGTCGCAGCAACGATGGGCGCGAGATAGGGGCCTAAGACTGGGATGTGAGCTGCGATCGCCCTTATTGGATCATTTCGCGCTGCCGCGAGGTCCTGCCAGCCTATTATTCCCATGCTGATGGCAGATAGCCCGACTGCGAAGATAACTACTGAAATTATCGAAAGTTTGTTTGCTCTGGGGATCCAACGGTCGGGGCGTTTAGTCTCTTCCGCTGCTTGCGCGATAGATTCTATGCCGATAAAGGATGTCATCGCTATTGTGAGCCCATAGATGAAGTTCTGATCCTGAACCCCCAGGCTTGGGAGGGAATAAGCGATGTTTGCCTGGGGGACGGGTGAGCCGATCACTGTGAACTGACCAAGAAAACGCGCGAGGCTGAATGCGAGCAGGAGGCCGAAGACAAGGATAACGGCTTCGACGATTAAGCCGAACGAGACTAGGATCTCGTTGAAAAATGACGATTCTCTGATCCCTATGATGTTCACCGCGAGCAGGAACACTACCAATACCCCCGCAATCAGACCCAAGTGCGGTATGGTGATGCGGAATCCCAGAACGTTGAAAATGAAATGGCCTGTCTTAATCGATGGGATGAAGAAGCTCAGATAACCGGCAGACGCCAGAGAGAAAAGAGCCATGTCGACTGTGTAGTCCAACATTACGGCCCAACCTGCAACAAACCCCGCCAAGTCGTTGAACGCTTTCATTGCATAGACTTGAGCCCCACCTGCATACGGATAGGTCGTGGCTAGTTCCGAGTACGCCAGCCCAGTCGCGACGTAAGTGAGAGAAGCGATGAGGAACGCAAGCGGTGAGGCGCCACCCGCGAAGAGAGCTACGAGCCCGATTGCAACGAATATGTCGGCGCCAACATCAGCGTAACCCATAGCAAATGATCCGTACCATCCAACCTCTCGCCGTAACGTCTGCTCTTCAGTCTGTTTTGCCAAGTTCTCAGGGCGCCTTGATGCTCTCCTTTCATAGCTTGCGGCATCGATTCTCGATAAGCTGGCCTTGGTTTTAAGGTGTTCAGACAGTTAGGCCAAGGCCTTTTATTTCCGAGCCGGCAAGCCGCGCACGACGGAAGTACCCAGTCGATGTCTAAGGAAACCAGAATCGAAAAGGATTCCCTGGGAACTATCGAAGTCCCGAAGGATGCGTACTATGGTCCGGAAACAGCTAGGGCAGTCGAGAACTTTCCGATCAGCGGACTGAAGCCAGTCACGGATTTCATCAGGGCTACTGTTTTGGTTAAGAAGGCCGCTGCCGAAGCTAATCTAGCTTTACGCCTTCTTGACAAGAGAGTAGGGGAGGCCATAATTGCGGCTGCTGACGAGGTTCTTGGTGGAAAACTAACCAACCAGTTTGTCGTTGATGTCTTTCAAGCTGGAGCCGGGACCTCGCATAACATGAACGCCAACGAGGTGCTCGCGAACAGAGCTATTGAAATTCTTGGCGGGCGGAAGGGTGAATACAAGTTAGTGAGTCCTCACGACCATGTGAATATGAGTCAGTCGACGAATGATGCATATCCAACATTCATCAGAGTGGCGTGCTTGATGCTTGGCAAACCGCTCAAGGACACCCTCGACGACCTCAAGGAGGCTCTGGACGCGAAGGCTAAGGAATTTGATCACATCGTAAAATCCGGCCGCACTCACCTGCAGGACGCCTCCGCCATAAGACTGGGCCAAGAATTCGCCGCCTATTCTAACATGATCGCAGATGACACAAAGAGGCTCGAGAATGCAATGGAAAAGATCTTGGAGCTGAACCTGGGAGGAACTGCCGTCGGGACAGGGCTGAATGCGGAAACGAAATATGTGCAGCTCGCGGTAGAGAATCTCAGTAGATACACGGGTTTCAGGTTCAGGGTGGCGCGCAACTATGCAGCTCTAATGCAGTCGATGTCCGACTTCGTTGAGCTCTCCGGTGCGCTCCGTGCCTTGAGCGTTGACCTAACAAAGATTGCCAACGACTTTCGCCTGATGAGTTCTGGTCCCGTGACTGGAATTGGCGAAATCATTCTCCCAGCGGTTCAACCAGGTTCTTCGATAATGCCGGGCAAAGTGAATCCTGTGATGGCGGAGATGCTGAATATGGTTTGCTTTGAAGTCATTGGGAATGACGTGACCGTGATGATGGCTGCTCAAGCCGGCCAATTCGAACTGAATGTGATGATGCCCGTAATCGCGTATGACCTAACCCAATCACTAATGATTCTAACAAATGCAGTGAAGACCTTCACTGAGAGGCTTGTGAAGGGCATTAAGGCAAACGAAGAGAGGAGTAAAGCTTTGCTTGAAAAGAGCGCGGGCATAGCACTTGCCCTGAATCCTTTCATCGGGTACGAGAAGGCGGCTGAGGTTGCCAAGGAAGCGCTGGCGCGTGGAGTCCCTTTGCGTGATGTCGTGCTGGAGAAGGGCCTACTCTCTGCCAAACAGCTGGATGAAATTCTGGACCCTTACGCTATGACGACGCCAGGGGTCCACGGAAAAGAGAAGAAAAAGTAAGAGTACCCTACGTTAGGGCTTCGAAGAGCGGGGTAACGTCCCTGTTGTATAGGTCCTGCTTAGTCAGCGGGACTTCTTTGTATGAGGGCATCCTATCTGCTATCATCTCCTCGTAGGTTGGCTCTTGTATTCTGTAGAACACTCCGATTGGTATCTTCTCGCCCCACTCAAAGGATCGAATTATTGCTTGGCCTTTCTTCTGGTTCACTTCGTTCGGGTCGGCGGGGTCCTTTACGTTTCCGTCGTAGCCGGTTTCCTCTAGCTTGTATAGCCTTGGCGCCTTAGTTGTCAGGTCAGCGCCCGCGTACCATTCCTTAGTGTTTATGTCATTGTACGTGGGGCAGGTCTGCAGCACGTCAACCAAAGCGCTACCTCGGTGAAGGACAGCTGCCTTCAGAATCTCCTTCAGGTGTCTGACATCAAGCGAGTAGCTTCTTGCTACGAAAGTGTAGCCGGCGCTGATAGCCGTAGCCAGTGGGTTTATGCCTTCAACGATTGTAGGGGCTGGCATAGACTTCGTTCTCAGCCCTTTAGGTAAAGTCGGTGAGGCCTGGCCCTTCGTTAACCCGTACACTTGGTTGTCATATACAACATAGGTGAAGTCAAGGTTTCGCCTGCCTGTGTTAACAAAGTGGCCTGCGCCTATCCCATAACCGTCCCCATCTCCGCCGACTGCTACGACGGTTAGCGCCGTGTTCGCAAGCTTGGCTCCCGTTGCTATCGGGAGAACTCGCCCGTGTAGCGTGTGGAAGCCGTACGTGTTCACGAAGTGCGGTGTTTTACCCGAACAACCTATCCCTGAGAATATCGCAACGTCATGCGGCTCCAGTTTGAGTTCGAACAGCGCCATCTGCACTGCGTTCAAGATGCCGAAGTCGCCGCAGCCGGGGCACCAGTCGTTATGCACCTTAGTTCTGTAGTCTTTCATTTCAAGCATGTGCCATCACTACCTCTTTCACACCGTTCTTTATTGCCTCTTTGACTCCTTCATACACTTCGTTCTGCGAGAACGGTCTGCCATTGTACTTAAGGACCTTGTAATCCATAGCTATGCCTGTATTTTCCCGAATCAAGGCGCCCAATTGTCCGCTGTAATTGTTCTCAATGAGCACCTTCCTCTTAGCCTTCGAAAGATATTTCGTCACGAGTTCAGTCGGGAAGGGGCTCATGCATCTGACTTGGAGGAAGTTGCATCTGATTGCGTCTGCCTCAAGGTCTTGCATTCCGTCGAGGATTGCGCCTTTCGTTGACCCCCAGCCCACGAGGGTTATGTCCGCCTGCTCGGGGCCGAAGAAGCCGACTTGCTTCTCGTTAGGGATTAACTCTGCAGCCAGCTGAAGCTTGCGCATACGTTTCTGCATCATCTTGATGCGATTCTCTGAATTCTCTGTAATGTGGCCTAATTCATCATGCTCATCGCCGGTTGTGCGAAATATTCCTCCGCGTGTTCCGGGAATAGCCCGTGGTGAAACGCCAAGTGGTGTGAACTCATACCTCTTGTAGATTCCCTTGGCAGCCAGATCCGATTCAGTGAGTATTTCGCCCCGGTCGATTTTCAGATCTTTGGTATCGAAGACTGGGGCGGTGCGGTAGCTTGAGGCCAGAAACTTGTCGGCCACTACTATGACTGGCATTTGGAACTTCTCAGCGTAATTGAAGGCGTCAAAGGTGTCTTGGAAGCATTCGGCCACGTCCCCGGGCGCGATAACCATTCTTGGGAACTCTCCGTGGCCGGCGTGTAACACGAACTGGAGGTCTCCTTGCTCCGTCCTAGTTGGAAGACCCGTTGACGGGCCAGTACGCTGGTAGAGGATTACGACCGGCCCTGGCGCCTCTGTGTGGCCAGCCCATCCCAGACCCTCAGCCATAAGTGAGAAACCAGGACCTGAAGTGGAGGTTGCGGCACGAACACCTGCATGGGCAGCGCCCGTTGCCATTAGCACCGCTGAGATCTCGTCTTCGGTTTGGACAACTACGATGTTGTAGTCTTTTTGGTGGTTC
>JAHFFU010000217.1 GCA_023247835.1 Candidatus Bathyarchaeota archaeon | reverse complement strand
AAGAAGCCGTTGCAGTGGAGGATGCGGTCTCATTCTACACTCGAAGTGCGGCCTACGCGTCATTTGACGAAAACGTAAAAGGAACAATCTCGCCCGGAAAACTTTCGGACCTCGTAGTACTCGAAAAGGACCCCCGAAAGGTGCCTGCATCGATGATCTCAGGAATTCGAGTACTGATGACTATGGTCGGGGGCAGAATCGTCCATCCTCATCGGCCTAAAGCCTGATGTGCTTGCGAATTTACAAAGCTTTATTCAACTCGCGCTCGCTTACCGTTGGCCGAAGCTGAAGCGTCAGCTAATGACTGGCACCGGAGATATCGGTTTGGAAGCATACGTAGTCGAAACACCCGTAGGCCTTTTCATATTGGATGAGAAGGCGAACGTACTCGAGAAAGTCTTTTTCTCATCCGAGCCGGGGACCGCGGCTGTCGAGTTGAAGGACTTACAGGAGGGAAAGCTTTCAAAAGCCGTTTTGGATGCCCTTAAGCGGGCCGCCAAGAAACATAGCCCTTTGGTATTCGAGAACGAACAACTTGCCAAAGCTTCCGAGAAAGAAGCGAAACTGGCAGTCTCAGTCAAAGCCTCTGAGATTGCTGCTCAGTTTCGCAACCGCTTGGGTTCTGAGTGGGAGGGCCGTGATAGTTGGTTGAAGAAACAATCCCTTGAAACGCCTGTCCTGAGTACGCCGCAAGCCTACAATGATTTCGCGCGCCAAGTCACGTTGCAACTTGCGCGGGCCGGAATTACCCTTGCAGCTGCAAAGCGCGATTTGAGCGCCGTTCAAGCCGTCCGCGCTATGGATGATCTCGATAAGACACTGAACTTGCTTGCGGGGCGCGTCCGAGAATGGTTCGGACTTCATTTTCCAGAAATGGATAGGATGGTTGAAAAACACGATACCTACGCCCGACTGGTTGCGAAACTGGGGAATCGTAGAAACTTCACCCAGGAGAACCTACTCGCAGAAGGCATCCCGAAAGAGAAGGCAGTGGAACTTGCTGAAGCTGCGAAGAAGTCGATGGGCGCTGAAATCAGCGGCCCTGACTTAGCGGTCCTTCAGTCCTTCTGCGAACTTATGCTCGACCTCTATAAGTTCAGAACAAAGAGCGAAGGATATCTTGAGGATGTTCTCAAGCAAATAGCCCCCAACATGACTACTGTTGTTGGAGCTGCCTTATCTGCTAGGTTAATCTCTATTGCCGGAAGCCTCGATAACCTGGCGAAGATGCCCGCGAGCACGCTGCAGGTTCTGGGTGCAGAGAAAGCCCTCTTCCGCTCCTTGAAGACTGGCGCTAGGCCCCCAAAGCACGGCGTGATTTTCCAATATACTGCGATTCATCAGTCACCACGTTGGCAGAGAGGAAAGATTGCTAGAGCCTTGTCGGGGAAGCTCAGCATCGCAGCTAGGATTGACGCTTACGGCGGCGAATTCTTGGGCCAGAAGTTGAGGGATGACGTCAATAGGAAAGTGGATGAGATAAAGGAACGGTACAAGACGCCGCCTCCACTGAAGAAGAAAGACTTTGGGCGCAAACGTTAGGCGACATGACAAGTTCGAGGGCGTTTACTGGATAGCCCTCGATGACGGAGGCAGACGCCTCGCAACGAAAAACTTAGCCCCCAGCCTCAGCGTTTATGGTGAAGCCCTTGTCAGAGGCGACGACACAGAATACAGAACGTGGGACGCTTACCGGAGCAAACTCGCCGCCGCAATTATACGCAACATAAGCTCCATGCCCATACAGCCGGGTAAGGCCGTGCTATACTTGGGATCAGCATCGGGCACCACAACGAGCCACGTCAGCGACATTGTAGAAGAAAAAGGACGAGTCTACTGCGTAGAATTCGCGCAGAGGAGCATGCGAGAACTCATCGATACGCTTTGTCAACACCGCTCCAATGTTTACCCCATTCTGGCAGACGCACGTTTGCCGGAGAAATACCAGCCGCTCGTGAGCCCGGTAGATGTGATCTATTCGGATGTCGCTCAACCGGAGCAAGCGAGGATATTGGCGGACAACGCCGACTTATTCCTCAAACCCAAAGGATCAGCTCTGATAGCGATAAAATCGAGAAGCGTCGATGTCACAATGGAGCCAGCTGACGTCTTTAAGCAGGAAATTGAGATTCTTCGCAAGAGAAATTTCGATATTCTTCAGACAGTACGGCTGGAACCGTACGAGAAAGACCATGCGTTAGTGTTGGTCAGCCGAGCATGATTTAAATGTTCAAGTCAAAAAGCACATTGGAGCGCGCGGTGGATGCCGTCCTGGGACACGAGCTTCGAAAACTGAGCACTCATCTTCCCAAACAGAGGCGTAGCCTAAGCGAGCTTTTGAACAGTAAGGACACAGCCATTGAGGCTGTTGACGGTTCGGCGATTGTGCTTAGGACGTCAGAGCTGGAAGAGCTCGCAAAGATTGTCCCAACGGAATATCGGGACCGTTTGAAGCTTCCGATTATAATTCTAAGAAGGATGGAGTTGGGGAGGTCGGTTTACACAGTCTCAGGTGAACGGGTTGAAGAGTTCATCGTTAGGAAGGTCTTGGGCCTAACTAACGATGATTACAACCAAATGTACAAGGATCAAGAACCCGTCTTCCTCTACAGGCCGCAAGTCAGCGAACTGCTAAGGAAATTCCACAGCCTCATTGTCATCGGTTTCGGAATTCCAAAGGAACTGTCGAATTACGCACCGAGCCGGGCCTGACCGAACTCGCGCTCAATCTCCTTTATGGTCTTCCATGAAAGCCTAACAATCGGGGGATACCCTTCATGTGTCCGCCTCCACTCTCTAAGGAATTCTAGCGTCTTCGGATCCGTGATATACCCGGAGCCGAAATCCCCGTATTCCCCACGCAGCGCCTCGACGGCCTCGTCCCTTCTTACCTTCGCAATGATACTGGCCGCTGAAACCACAGGGTAGGTCCTGTCCGCATGGTGCTCCGAAACTATT
>JAHFFU010000216.1 GCA_023247835.1 Candidatus Bathyarchaeota archaeon | reverse complement strand
CGCATGCTCCTCCTTCGATGCTCAAACTGTGGAAGCGTGGTTGTTGACGCATATGCCGAGTATTCCCTTGAACGGAACCAATTTTGGTGCAGGAACTGCATCGAAAAAGTCGGCTACCTAGCTTTCCGATCGACGCCTTGACGCGTTGATTATTTCCACCGTTTCGTAGTCCCTTTCCAGTAAGCCTTCCAATAAGGGTCAAAACTAGGATAATTCACGCGAATGCGTCCCCTCTTTGTTTCTGCGTAAACTAATTGCGTCTTAGAAGTCAACCGGCCAATGACTTGTGAACGTACCCTTGCTGATTTCAGTTTGCTCAGGACTTTTGCGGTTTTGTGCGGCCGAGAAGCGATTACGAGGGTGCCCTCGCTCAGCGACGTTAGAGGGTTGATCGCAAAAAATCTGCAAATCTCACGTGTCTCCTCGGAAACACAAATACTTGTTAGGTCAAGCTCTGCCCCCAAGCTTGACGCTGTCGCAAGTTCCATGACCCCCGCTATCACGCCACCCTCTGTTGCATCATGCATGGCTGTTACACCGTCCCGATGAATACCGACAGATGCTGCCGTGAGAGCGTCTTTGACTGTTGAAACCTTAGGCAGATACCGCCAAGCTTTCTCGAACAGCCTAGTTCCTAGCACTTTCCTGATGGTTCGTGGGAATGCTCGTGTGAGGACTGCGGTGGTCTCCACGGCAGCGCCTTTGGTGATGATTAGGTCGTCCCCATTCTGTGCCATTATTGATGTTAGGTACCGGCTTTCATCACCGATGGAATACATTACGCCTCCCCCGATTACCGAGTAGCCGCACCCTTGGTATCTGCCCGTGTGGCCCCCAATTATTGCCAAGCCAAGCTTCTTGCATTCAGTATGGAATGCTCTCCAGTACTCTGCGAATTCTTGGTTACCCATCTCGGGCGGGAGGTTGAAGTCGAAGATACCGTATTGCGGGGCGAAACCACTCGTGGTTAGATCGGATGCTAACAAGTTCACTGACAGCCAGGCTGATTCGCGCGGCCGCAGGCCCGGTATGAAGGATAACGGATCGGTCGTAGCCACCAGCACCTTTCCCGAGCCAACTCTGACGACTGCGTTGTCCACGCCGAATTTTGGGCCAACGATGATCTCACGGCGTGCGGCACCCAGCCTGGGATAGATGACCCTGTTCAAGCAGCTTCGATCGACTTTCCCAAGAGAACCCGTCAATCTTCTTCTCCTAATCATTCCTTTCAAGGACCGTGGACGAAAGATCGAGATTAGAAATGAAGAGGTTTGCTGGATTTCATTCTTAGATTTGTGTCGGTTTTTGAGGCTTACATGTAAAGTTTCATGATTCCGCGCTTCTGCAAGACGAATATGAGTGCGCCACTCATTATGAGTTCTGGGATTAGGTAGCTAGCGTTGTATACTGCAGAGTAGACTGCTGGAGCCTCGCCGGCAGGAGCGTAGGTTGCGAAGAAGACTAGCCCAGATGTGAAGTGGCAGACGAACCTTCCTAGGACGCCGACCGCTACGCCGACGATTGGAGAATTGTGGAAGAACCCAGCCAAGCCAAGTGCACCGAAAGCCAGTGGGTAGTCAAGCGCCACTTGTATCGGATTGACAACAAAGGCGAATGAATCCAGCACGAGGGCCACGAAACCGAAGGCAATTCCCGTTATTATCCCCACCCGGGGGCCTCTCCTCAATGCGATGAACAGGATTGGAACCATGGATGCGGCTGTGACTCGTCCACCGTTGGGGAACTGGTAGAACGTAATCTCGTAAAGCACTCCAGCTAGAGCGATGAATACTATGGCTTCTGTGAGAATCTTGGTTTGAATTTTCACTGTCCAATTTCACCTCCAAATTTCGATTGAAGGTTACCGAGGACAGCGACATGAAACGGTCCTGAAGGAACGCACGAAAAGTCTACGCGATTCCTGTTCACTTAGCACACTCCCTACGCCGGCATTACCCGGATCAGGTTCACGGGGTCGACGGCCTTAGCCGTCCTCTCAGCCGGGACACCCCAGCTCCCCCGGTACCTTCAGGCACTAGGTGGGAACGTCCCAGAATTTAGGCTTAACTCGTATATGGCAGGTGTTTCGAGTGCTGATTCACCGTTCTACTGGTTGCCTAAGAAATCGAGGACCTGCAGATTGAATTCCTCCGGTTTTTCGTTGTTGAGTCAGCTCTTCAAGGATTTCTGGGGCGCGTACTTGTTTTCTATGGCAACCCTATGAATGTCTACTTTTGGCGACGCGTACAGTGTAATGAAAGGTTCTGGCTTCGAGGTCTCCCCAGCCAAAATCGAGCCTGAGGAGCTGCCCAAATCGGCGAAAAGGACATCACCATTCTCCAAGCCGAATACCGCTGCATGAATTCGTGAAGGAATTATTCGCACCCGGCTATCATACTGTTCAACCTCGCTCTCGTCCTTAGGCGACCAGACGATCAGTTTTGAATCAGGTGGCTCACGCCTGCCCATAATGTACACACTGCCTCTTTCAATACCGACTGAGCTGAGATTGCCCGTTAGAATCCGATGGGAATCTCTGTAATATAGAGGCGTAGTACGTCCGAGAATTATGATGACGGGATCGATGGTTCCGCTGATCTTGAAGGGCTCGTAGAGTTTTACTGCACCCTCTCCATATTGCCCCGTGTAAGAGCTAAAGGCCTCATCGAATGACGCATACTTCTTCCGAAACTCATCCAGAACCGTTCTGAGCTTGGATTGAAGAGAAGAAAGTGCTTGCATTAGCCTCGAGTCATGATGGAAGGCCACGTGTAATTAAGCTCTAGGAGAGGCGGAGGAATTTGTCAGAGTTGTACGCTTGCGAGCTTGTCGAAGCCGTCGCCTCGAGCCTTCAAGTTCGGGTTCGGTATCAAGGTGGTCGCGTACCGCCAACCCGATGACCCATTGGGACTCCGGAAAGGCGCGAAAATCATCAACCCAATGATTTTTTCCGAATCGTGGTC
>JAHFFU010000215.1 GCA_023247835.1 Candidatus Bathyarchaeota archaeon | reverse complement strand
GCGTTGCGGGTCGTATTGTTCCTGCGCCGCCCAATACCCGAGCCGAAGCGTGGCCACCAATTAAACGCGCCCTTACAGCAGCTCTGACTATGGCATCCTATTCCTTAAAGCTTGTAGAATGGGTTCTGTTAACTTGATCCTGTAATCGGTTGGGGTACGAGATCCGCCGATAAGTTAACAGAACCGCAGGCAAAGTGCTACGATAAGTTACGACAGGTTTCGCTGCCGTGCTCAGCGTGCTCTGAGCACGCCCGAGTTGTTTCTTGAAATGCTGGTTATAGGCACCTATTTTGCGTCTCACATATTTGCAATTGGCACAGGTTCAATCGCTTCGGGGAGTTCGAACCTGAAAATCTTGGAATAGAAGTACAGTTCTGCCTCAAGTGAGCGTTTGATAGTATCGCCTTTGAGGAGATAGTGGTCTTCTCCCTCGAAAGCGAGATAGGAAACGGGCAGCCCCTTCTTGCGGAGGGCCTCATACATAATGTCCGTTTGGCTGTGTGGAACCACCGGGTCGTTTAGCCCGTGGAACATTATTACCGGGCATGAGATTCGGTCAACGAAATGAATAGGAGAGCGCTCCACGTACAGGTCACGCCTCTCAGGATAGGGACCGACTAGGCCTTCGTAATAATGTGATTCAAACTTGTGGCCCTTCTTCGCAAAAGCTTCAAGGTCGCCCAAGCCACAATAGCTAGCACCCGCCTTGAACAGGTTATGAAAGGTCAATGCAGCTAGCGTGACATAACCTCCAGCGCTTCTTCCCCGAATAATCAGTCTGCCCCCGTCAACGCGACCAGTCCGCACCATGTGACATGCTCCGTTAGCGCAGTCGTTAACATCAACTACCCCCACACTACCCTCCAATCGTTTACGATACGCGCGGCCGTAACATGAGCTGCCGCCGTAGTTCACATCCAATACTGCAAAACCGCGGCTAGTCCAATACAGAATTTCCAGATCAAGTCTCTTCGGGGAAAAAGATGTCGGGCCTCCATGGCAAATGACGATAAGCGGCGGCCGCTCTCCAGGAATAGGGCTGTAATCACCATTGTGTGGTGGGTAGAAGAAACCGAAAGCCGTGAGGCCGCTGTCGGTTGGAAACTCGATTTCTTCCGGCGTTGAGAGGTAGGCCCGATCGATAGTGCCTGTGCTCCCTTTGCGAAGAACGTCAAACTTGTCAGATGCTAGGTCAAGGTGAGAAATAGAGGTAGGTTCCGTTGGTGAGCTACATCTTAGTAAGACATGACACCCCGACGCCTTGACTTCCAAAATGAATGAATAAGGAGTATCTATCGGACTAAGTTCGAGCGTCTTTGTGTTCAGGCTTGCGAGATATGAATTGCCGCGTTTTATGTAAGCACAGATGATGCGTTCAGATGACGCGAAATTGTAAGTAGACATTCGAAAAAGCCACTGCGGTAGTCCAAATTCGGCCTCCATGAGACAAAGTGGCTCGATATGATCATCGAGACAACGGTAGATATTCCACCATCCAGTGCGGTCTGAGATGAAGTGAAGTACGCTGTCTGGCGACCATTCTGGTTGGAAAACAGATTCATCTTTATCTCCCGCGATTCGTGTGGTTCGACCCAAAGAACCGTCCTTATTCAATTCACCAACATATAACTCGGTTCCATCCCAGGGCATATTTGGATGATTCCAAGTAAGCCACGCGAGGCGCGAACCATCGGGGTTGAGTCTCGGAGAAGAGTAGAAGTCGTTGCCAGATGCCAGAACCTGTTCACTACCCGTTCCGGAGAGATCGACACTAACCAAAGTATTGGTCGGCGAACTGGAATTGGCATGATCTTCCCGCACGCACACAAGATGTCGGCGGCCGATGTCGACTACGGCGTCTGCGTACCGCATGCTGGAAAGTGCCGTGATTGGCTTGGGGGCGTCCCCTGGTTCTTGTCGATAAAGGCGCTGGTCTTGAAGATTGGAGAAGTAAACCGTGCCCCGGGAAACGACGTATGCGCCTCCGCCATATTCATGAACAGTAGTACTAGCGTTGAATGGTTTCGGAGTGACGTCGGTGATATTTCCGTCCGCTGCGTGCTTCACGATTACTTCACGTCCTGATTCTGCGGAGCGCTGTTCAACCCAGTAGGCGTCTTCACCGTCCAGCATTAGAGAATAGAGGAAAACATTTTCACGAGCAATCATTTCAGGAGTCAGCGGCGATTTCCAAGAACCATAAGATGCAACTTTAGGTTTCACGACTGCGTCAGCTTGCTCGACCATCCTTCAATCCAACTCAGACTATTTTTAGATCCCTTATCGGTCGCCTTCGCATCTGGCGCAACGCCACCGGTCTTCTATCACAACATTAATCCTAGTTGTACCCTTCTGGAACCTGACTTGGGGAACCCAGTATAGAATGCAGTTGCACTCAGAACATCTAGGTGCCGAGATGGCTGGTTCTACCTGCGGAATCATCAGAGAAATCAGCAGCTTTCTTAACGACGTAAATTATGCGTTTTCACTTCTTAAAACTTTGGAGCAAGTCCTTTTCGCCGCTAGCTCCGACAGGTACCTTTCCAGGGCTTCACATGCGTCGACCTCTCATTTAGTATGAATCCCATGGGTCCCCCTCAAACGCGCTATAAATTTCAACCGAGACCCGTTGCATTCTACTTGTAGGCGTCAGGCGTGAGCTTGTAGAATGTAGCCTCCATCAAGCTATACACCGAGACACCCCTGAAAGAGAGCGCACCTCTGGCATCCCGTCCTTATCTATGCCACCCACGCTATCACTCGCGCAGATGTTTCGGAATGGGCTACGTGGATGTTCGGGCCATTCTCGCCAACCCAAAGGGCACACCCCAACGTGAAGTTGAATTCTTGGTTGACACGGGGTGCCTTTCATTCAGCTATTCCGAAAGACTTGGCGGCTGATATGCACCTTGAGGCTGCTGGTGAAGTGGCCGTGACCTTGGCAGACAAGCGCATTGTCAGGGCTCCCATATC
>JAHFFU010000214.1 GCA_023247835.1 Candidatus Bathyarchaeota archaeon | reverse complement strand
ATCAACTTCAAAATGCAATACATGAAGCCACAGAGATCTTACCTTGTTGAGAAAACACACGCGACTGTTACATTGGCTAATGAGAGCATTCAAAAAACGTTGGGATATTGGCCGAAATTCAAAGTCGAGTCGGGGAGGACGGATTCAATTTATTTCGACCAGACTGCCGGCATAAAAACCGTAATCCTCGGCCCGGGGGAGACTGCACACATAGCTGACGAATTCATCAATGTCAGAAGGCTTGAGGAATTCGACCAGATACTTTACCGGATGCTGTCACCTGGACCTTGAGTACTTCAGCAGAAGTTTTGAGTAGAATCATTCGAGGCAGTGCTCTTCTCGCCCGAGGCATAGAGCTCTGGGCTGCCCTTTACGCACAGGAAAACGAAAGTCTCCTCCCGCTCGTTGGTAAATTGGTGAACGGCATTTGAGGGTATGAAGACCGCGTCGCCTGTGTGAAGTGTCTGGAGAGCGTTGTCGTCAGATTGTCTTAGGAAGCCCTGACCAGCTAAGACGTATACTTGATGTTCGTACTCGTGCCGATCGAGCGGCGTCTGACCGCCCTTTTCCACACTGTATAACCGAAGCGCAAAACGTCCTGAACCCTGCCGTTCATCGACCAGGTACCTCACGTTGACTCTCTCCGCACCCTTCTTCTCCAAGTTCTCGATTGGAACTGAAGCTGCATTGACAATGAAGACGCGGCGCTTGTCGACGGTTTCCTGTGTCAACTTCAACCACATTACAGCGCAGACATTGGTGATTCTACTAGATTAGTCATGCGTCATTGCCGTGTACTGTTAGGACGCACTGAGCACAAGGCATGGGAAGGTCCGGCTTTTGTTACTTCACAACCCAACGTGATTGTTCGCGCATGAACTGCTGTACATAGTATGGTCCTAGCCCGCTCTTGCCTGTGGAGCCGCTACCTTTCCAACCGCCGAAAGAGTTGATGCCTGGCCAAGCCCCGGTAGTTGCGCCTGCGCGTCTATTCGCATAGGTTACGCCCGCTCCGATGCGCTCAAAGAACTCTTGCAATTCCTTCTTGTCCTTGCTGTAGATACCGGCACATAAACCGTATTCCGTATCATTCGCAAGCTTGAGTGCATCATCGAAGGAATCAACGCCTGCAACAACAAGAAACGGAACGAACAACTCATCCCTGAACAATCGATGTGTCAAAGGCAATCCATCAACGACGCAGGGCTCAACAAAGTAACCATCCTTGAAGAGCCCACTTCTCAGAAGGCTACCCCCATGCACAAAACTTCCTCCAGCGTTTCTCGCGGCACCTGCCGCCTGCCCATAAGTCTCGACTGCGGCGTTATTTATGACAGGTCCTAGGAATGTTTCTTTGCGGGTTGGATCACCTATCTTCACGAATTTCTCAGTGTAGCTTTTCAAAAGTCCTAGGAACTTCTCCTTCACACCACGCTCGACATATACACGTGAGCAAGCACTGCACTTTTGGCCTCCGAATCCGAACGCGGCGCGCATCACACCTTCCGCGGCCTGATCCAGATCCGCGTTGGCGGTTACAATAGCCGGGTTCTTGCCACCCATCTCGGTTATGACTGGCTTGGGGTATTCCTTCGCAAAGCTGTGGTACAGTTCCATTCCAACCGCCTTCGACCCCGTGAAAATGAGACCGTCAACCTGAGAATTCTCCTGCAATTCAGCCCCAACTGTTCCTCCAGGCCCAGTAACAAAATTGAAAACGCCCCGCGGAATCCCGGCGTCCACGTACACCTGTGTAAGTTCATTGCCCAGCACGGGAGATTCGCTTGAAGGCTTGAAGACCACGGTGTTGCCAGCAACAAGGGCGCCCGACGTCATTCCGGTTCCCAATGCAAGTGGGAAATTCCAGGGCGCAATAACTGCCCAGACACCGTACGGCCTCAGCACTGTGAAGGTTTCCTGGCCCGGACCGGGGGATTCAAGCGGCCGTAGAAATCCATTGTTTGCTTCCGTCTGTTCACAATAGTATCGAATTAGTTCTGCTGCTTCGTTGATCTCGGCAAGCGATTCGGCGCGGTTCTTTCCAACTTCAAAAGCCATCCAAGCTGACAGGTCATAGCGACGTTCAACGATAAGGTCTGCCGCTTTTCGCAGGATCTTAATTCGGTCCCTGTAGGGCATCGAGCTCCATTTCGGATACGCGTCGCGTGATGCATCAATTGCAGACTTCGCATCATCACGCGTACCCTTTGGGAAATAACTAACGATAATTCGCGCGTTAACTGGGCTGGCGTGCGGAGACTCCTCACCAGTCGAAGCCCATTTCTCACCGTTAATGTACATAGTGAACCGGCTGCCCAGCCTATTTCGCACCTGCTGGACGGCCTTCTCGTAGGCCTCATCATCCTTTGGCGTTATTGCGAGGGTTGCGTAAGTGATCCGCGGAACCTTGGGCAATGCTTTCGCTTTCGATACTTTACGTCGAGGCCCCTTCGAGGAAACCATCTAGAATATTTCCACCGCCAGGAGCCTTCTGGCTACGGTATTTAGGTTTGTGCGCTGGTCTCACTGGCTGCCGAAGGGATTTCGGCGAACAGAAAAGACTTACAAAGACTTTCGTTAATCCTACCGTACACTCGAAATCGGAGAGAAAGCAAATGTCAGAGACAAGTGACTCCGAGAAAGGAAAGTGGAGGTTTTCGCATGTCAGTCCATATACTGAGAACGTTTGCGAGACATTTACCGACGACAAGGGAAAGGTTCACTACAGGTGGCAGTACCCAGACGGAAAAATGGAGTACATCTGCGCGTGCCACCGCTTCCTAAACAAGTAACAGGCCAGACCTCCGTTTCCGCGGTTCCTGAAAACTTGGAACTACTCTATCACGTCAAACCTGATGATTCCGTAATTGGACCCGTCGAAAGAGACCGGGCGCATGCGGAAGGAATCTTGCATCGTTCAGGCATGATCTTTCTTGTTCGTTCTGACGGAAGAATACTCATCCAGCGCAGAAATACT
>JAHFFU010000213.1 GCA_023247835.1 Candidatus Bathyarchaeota archaeon | reverse complement strand
AGGGAAAGTGGAAGACCACATTCACTTTGCCCACGCTCGATCCAGGTGACGAAGAAGTCCCGACGCCGAAGATCGCCTTCAACACAAAAATCAAAATGATCAGTTCAAGCTTCAAGGACATTATTGATCAAATCCAGACGGTCAGCGACAATGTAAGGTTCGAAACCACGCAAGAGAAATTCACCGCGGAAGCCGTCACAGAACTGAGTGGGGCAAAGATAGAACTTGAGAAAGGCAGCGACGTTCTATTGGAGCTGGAAGTTAAGGAACCATGTAAGGCAACTTTCAATTTAAACTATCTCGCCGAAATCTCCAAAGCCGGATCAATGGCGTCGGAACTTGTTACGCTTGAATTTTCATCTAACATGCCCGTGAAACTCGAGTATGAGATGCCTCAACAGGGAAAGTTGTTGTATTTCCTGGCACCTCGAATCGAGGCGGAGTAGAACTATTAACGCCAAAACGGCATACCGATATTGCCTCTGCCTGACCACTTAGAGGCAATTAATATGCAGACGCTTCTGACTAAGCTCGACTTGGCCAAATTTCCTTTTACAGCAGAAGCGTCAAGTTACATAAAGTCGCGAAACATCGACCCCTTGGAACTAGTCAGGCCTGAATTAGCCCCTATTCTCGAACGCGCCATGGAACGGATCAGACAAGGTGTCTTCAGCGGGAGAATATCAGCGGATTTGACGCAAGAAGATGTTGACATTCTTGCCTACCCCACAGCTCTCATGCTCACCAGCGCCATCGGCGACGATAGGACACGCCGCCGATATGCTCTCGCCGAGGCGAAGAGAGCCTACCAACTCCTTAGGGAGGAAGCCCCAGAGAAGCTCTTGCAGATTGCGACCGGCTCTTTTGGTTGGGACGCGGCGCTTGTAGACCGCGACGTAGGGGATAGCCATTTCGAATTTTCCCTCCACTTTAAGTTCTACGTGCGAAATTCAGCCCGAATACATGACTTGAAATGGAAACTGGTTAACAGGGTTCTTGAAGAGGGCTACGTCCTGCTTCCGCGCGAGGATTTCGCAAGGCTGCTGGAAGAGGAGGTTCAATCGAGAGTGCTCGAGAAAACCGCCGACTTAACCGTCGCGCTGCCTGCTGAGCTTGACCGGCGCGTCGAACCACTTCGATCCATGCTGAAGGCCCGGTCTCAACATTTGGCAGCGGACGAAATGCCCCGAATTGTTATGGCGTCGGCGATGCCGCCATGTATGAGGAATTTGCTGAGCCTCCTGCAAACGAGCAAGCATATCTCTCACATGGGGAGGTTCGCCATGGCTGCCTTTCTCCTGAACATCGGGACGACCGAGGAGGATTTGCTTAAGATGTTCAAGTCATTCACCGACTTCGATGAACGCATCGCGCGTTACCAAGTGGAACACATTGCCGGAAAACGCGGGTCGAGAAGAAGGTATACGGCTCCGAACTGCAGTACCATGCGAACGCACGGCCTATGTGTGAACCCGGATGAGATATGCGGCACAATCAAACATCCATTATCATATTATAGAAAGAAGGCAAGAATTCTCTTGAGGCAAGAGAAGGGAAGGACCATTCGAGGACAAGCACGCAGATAAACAGGGAACCGCGAGTGAAGGCTAAGAACAAGTCCCTCTGCATAGTGGCAGTGCTATTGATTGTCGCCACGCTAGTACCCCCTACAACAGCTCACGTCCCTACCATACTTCGGGGATCACAAGATTCCATTGCCAAAATCTCGATTTTCATTGAGGGCGAGCACAATTTCACACCCGATGAAGTTCTACTGCTGAATAATTACGGAACAGTCACTACGATAGAAGGACCAGTCGCCGTCGTACACACGCAAGTGACTAACGTCGCAGAAATAGAGCGTCTGCCGTTTGTCACACGGATTGAGAATTCACATCCTCTCACCGTTGATCTGGACAGTGGCGTACCCGATACTGGGGCAACCCAGGTATGGAACGAGGTTAAAGATTCCAACGGCCGCAACGTAACTGGCGCAGGAGTGATCGTTGGCTTCGTCGATACAGGCGTTGACACTACACATCCAGATTTCAACTTCCCGAACGGAACAACCAAAATTCTCTACGTCTGGGACCAGACAACGCCGGGCCGACCACCAGCTGGCTTCTACTACGGTTTCGAGTGCACTTCGGCTGACATTCAAGCAAGAAGATGCCCTGAGACCGACACCTTCGGCCACGGAACGCATGTAGCCGGAATAGCCGCTGGATCTGGGATGGCTACTGGGAACTACACCGGAGTGGCTCCGGGTGCGAGCATAATCTTCGTTAAGAGCGGGTACGGCGTCTGCAACGGCGACAGTTGGACATTCGACACGACTCAAATTCTGGACGGGGTAAGTTACATGGTGAAGAAGGCCAACCAACTCGGAATGCGTTTAGTGATAAGTCTGAGCTTGGGTGGCAACATTGGTGCCCATGATGGAACTGACCCGTTCGAGCTCGGCCTCGACGCCGTTGTGAAGGGAGGAACGCCGGTTGTTGTTGCGGCCGGCAATGAGGCGCGAGACAACGCCCACATTCGAGGGCAATTATTTCAAGGAAGCAACGTAACCTTCCAGTTGGAAGTTCAAGAAAAAACCGTAGATCTCCAGATAGATGTCTGGTATTCACCTCAAGATCTGTTTGACGCAACCTTGACCACCCCAGACGGACGAAACTACCCTGTCCCAACAAGGTCTGGAGGTGTGACGGGCAATTACGGAAACGTAACGACCACAACGAGTTCCTCGGGTAATGGGAGGGAACTGTATTTCGAGGTCAACTCATCCACCGACCTACCGGCCAAAGGTTGGAGTGTGACTCTGAAGGCGAATCAAATCCGCTCCCAGGGTTTCTGGGACGCGTGGACCGACGCGATAACTTGCTCATTTCCAGGAGCTTTCTTCATTCCGGGGGAGGGATACAATATAGAACGTCACAATACGGTAGGCATTCCGGGCACAGCGAAATATGTCGTAACCGTAGGGGCCT
>JAHFFU010000212.1 GCA_023247835.1 Candidatus Bathyarchaeota archaeon | reverse complement strand
TACCCTTACCAGCATAAATCCCATAGATTTCCTCGAACATGCTCGGGTCGACTGAGTCGCCGTTTTCAACCTGTGGCTTTGAAACCGCGTTCATGACTGATTTCTCGGCTTCGCTCTTGCTCCGGTCCGAGAATGCGCAAGCCACCAACCGGCCTTTCTCATTCAGGGCTAAGGTGAACCACACGCCGTCTTTCTGTTGGGACGCGATTCGAATCATGCCGCACGAGCCACCGTCCTCTAGTATGTTTTGGTGTGTAGATAAATTGTGGGCCGGCGGCGAACGATTAGTTTCATTAAACTCTCTGCCTGATTAAACAGTCCTGCCAAACTCCTGGTGTCTTGGTGGGTTTGGGTTCGCTGCAGAACCTTGAGTGGATTCAGAAGAGGACTGGCTTAGACCCAGCCCGGAACCTTGAATCCCTCACCTTCATCACCACAACCTACTCCACCATCTGCATGCAATGCCGCGGCAGCCGCATGCTCTGCGGAAAAGCCCACTGCCCAATTTTGGCTAAGGCCGAGTCGTTGGTTAGGCATCTTCCGAACCTAAAGTCCAATGAAATCGTTGGCTCCAGCCCACCGGGGGCGTTCGTTGGGCGAATTGGTTACCCGAAGGTCTATGTCGGCCCATTAATCCCACCGACTAAAGGTGACACGCATGTTCTCGATACCCCAGAACTTTGGCTTGGAAAAGATATTCAGACAATCATTGACTTCAGGTTCAGCTTGGTTCGAGGGAAGTCGTTGTTAGATGTTCACGACGCCGTTGACCCGAACTCCTACTTGCTCGACTTACACGACCTAGCGCTTTCGTCTGCGTCGGTTGATGTGGACGCCAAGTTCCGCAAGAAACCGCGCATGGCCGTGACTTTGAGTGATGAAACGCAGCCTTTCGGCCCATCGGCGTTAATTGAGAAATTGCAGGTTTCGCCGAGCACTGGAGAGCGGAAACTTGAGGCCGTCTATTACGACGGGGATGAATTGGCCGTTGATGGCATGTTCGACCTATACCGGGATGGAATTGAAGTTTCCCGAATTCAACGCATCTTCAGCCTCGGCATGCTCGGGAAGCAGAAGCAAAGGAAAATTGTTCCAACCCGCTGGAGCATAACCTCCGTCGACGACACACTATCAAAGCGGTTACTTCATTCGGTCAAGAATTATCAGCCCATAGACAAATACCAAGTCCACACGTACCAGTACCTCGACAACGTGTACGAGGTCATAATGTCGCCGAGGAATTGGGAGTACGAGTCAATCGAAGCCTGGTTCCCAGGCACGGCTTGGAACGAAAACGGCGTCGCACCAGCAATCATGGGGGACCACGAGCCATACGAGGGTAGGACAACGTACGCCTCCATCGGCGGCTGTTACTACTCCTGCAGGCTCGCAGCCGCAGAGGCACTTGAACGAATACAACGGCAAGCCGCCGTTCTAGTTCTGCGTGAAGCCCGGCCGGGGTACATCCTTCCCGTAGGCGTCTGGAATGTTAGGGAGAGCGTGCGCGCCGCCCTCAGAACCAGACCAGCAACCTTCGACACGTTCCAGCAAGCGTTACAATATGCCTGCAACGATTTCATAATCCCGCGAGAAATCTGGATTAGGAACAGCGCACTGATCCGCGGAGAAATGTTTCAACAACGCCTAAACCAATACTTCGCAAGCTAACAACCCAACGTAAAGAACGACCACACGCACCTTGCTCACAAAATAGCTTTCGGCCAGACATGGCGAAAGAAAAATCCTTGGCTAACTTCCGTGCGAAGAAAGGGTTTTGTCCCTACTCGACTAGTACTAGTACACTCAAGCCGCAGGCAAATTCATCCCTTCTGAATCCTAGGCACATATTTTGGTCTCAGGATTCAGTATTCCATTCGGATCGAACATTGTTTTTATGCTTTTCATCAGTTCGAGTTCTTTTTTGGTCAGGAATAGTTGAAGCTTCCCCGCTCTGACCTTTCCTATTCCGTGCTCCCCTGTAATGACGCCCCCAGCCCTTATAGCGATTTCATAGATTTCGTTTCGCATGTTTTCCACGTATTGCGTGCTCTCACCCTCTTTTTTGATTATGTGGACGTGCAGGTTACCATCAGCTGCATGCCCAAATACTGGAAGCAAGGCTTTCTGCCTCTCCGCGACATCTTCTATCGCTTCCATAACTTTCTCTAACTCGGAAGTGGGCACAGTTATATCCAAAATATCCATCGTTTCGGTCTTCAAGGCGGAGTAAATGTTGCTTCTTATTCTCAGGATATTGTCTTGGTCACTCTTTGACTCTGCAACAAATGTGTCGTAAGTTGTATTCTCTTGGCATATTTCCGCTACCTTGAGGCTTTCTGAGAGAACCTGATCTCTGTTCGGCTCGGCCATTATTATGATTAGATGGCTTCTCCCCTTCATTACTGGCCAATGTGCACCTAGACGTTTTGCGCTCCTTTCTACAAGGTCTCTTTCTACATACTCCACGGCGAGCGGAGTGCTTGAACGTAGTATTTTGGAGACGCTCGATAATGCATCGCTTCGATTGTTGTAGGGCACGATAAGAGTCATCATCGCTCCTGGCTCCGGGTAGAGCCGGAGGGTGACTTCGGTTATGATTGCAAGGGTTCCTTCGCTTCCGATTATGAGTTGCATGAGGTCGTAGCCAACATTGTTCTTGTGTACCTTGCCTCCAAGACGCAATATTTCACCAGTGGGAAGTACGACCTCGATTCCTCTTACCTGATTTCTCATCACGCCGTGTCTTACCGCTCTTGATCCTCCCGCATTGGTGGCCACGAGCCCTCCTACCTGAGCGTTTTCATCGCCGGGATGGGGTGGGAAAGATAAGCCGGCTTCTTCGGCTGCATGCACGAGTTCCCCCAGAGTCACCCCGGCGTCTGCGATCGCAAGCAGATTATTCTGGTCGATTTCAATTCTGTTCATCCGCTCCATGGAAAGGATTATGCCATCTCGGGTTGGGACGGCTCCGCCCACGAGACCCGTGCCACCGCCTCTAGGGAAAACTGCCATG
>JAHFFU010000028.1 GCA_023247835.1 Candidatus Bathyarchaeota archaeon | reverse complement strand
TAGCGCCCTTAGGCTGATCTCTGAGGAACCAATGCCCGTGGACGAATTCATGGAAAAGGCCAAGATGGTCAAGGCCCTAATAAACGGAGAGAAATGGGAATACAATGGTCAGATGATAAGCATAACTTGGAACAAGGGCCGCGTCCCGCTCTACATTGCCGCCTACGGGCCGAAAATGTTAGAGTTTGCGGGTAAGATCGCTGATGGAGTCATCCTCCAAATTGGAGAACCGAATGTTGTCAAATGGGCGGTTAGGCACATAAAGAAAGCCGCGGAAGAAGCTGGTAGAGATCCTACAAAGCTAGAGATTATTGCTTTCACCGCGTGCTACATCTCCGACGACTGGAACAAGGCCAGGAATATGGTTAGATGGTATCCAGCGACCGTGAGCAATCATGTATTTGCTTTACTCAAGAAGTACGGGCTGACCGACCTGCCGCCGGAATTGGTAATGGACATGGAAGACCTGAAAGGTAAGTACAATTATTGGGAACACGACGTCGTGGGTGCCCGCCATTCAGAATATGTCACTGATAGACTTGTAGACAGTTTTACCATCGCGGGAAATGCAGAATGGTGCGTGAGAAAAGTCCGCGACCTGGAGAAAGCAGGTGTCACGAACATCAATTTGTATTTGCCTACGAGCGAGTCAGAGTACGTGGTAAAGGCTTTCGGAGAACAAGTAATCCCCAGTTTTAAATAAGCTCTCCCATCAAAACATTTGGACCACCAAGGAGTGTAGTGTCGGTACGCATAAATAAGATAATTCGAAACGCATTCTGTTTATCGGTTTATGGAGCTTACGCTCGAGACCCGAAATCTCACTAAGAGATTCGGTTCGGTCGTAGCCAACGACAAAATTAGCTTCTCTTTCTCGGCTGGGAACATTTACGCCCTACTCGGGGAGAACGGTGCTGGGAAGACGACCTATCTGAGTACAATATTTGGTCTCTACGAACCTGATGAAGGCGAAATTCTTCTAAATGGAGAAAAGCTCCAATTCAGATCGCCAAAGGAAGCAATCGAACGGGGCATATACCTAGTGCAACAGAATTTCTCGTTAATCGAGAGTTTCACCGTGGCAGAAAACCTCGCTCTCTTGGAGAAACCTTCTGTTAGCTTGTTAAACCTCAAAGAGGTAGCCGAGAAAGCGCATCTTATCTCGCACAAAAACGGGTTGGAAGTGGATCCCTCATCGGTCGTTGGGAAGATGCCGATGAGTTTCCGACAGCGCGCGGAAATTCTCAAGGGACTCTTTTGTAACTCGCGGATTCTCTTGCTAGATGAACCCACCTCTGTGCTTGGTCCTCAGGAAGTCGAGGAGCTGGGTAGAGCGATGAGAACCCTTGCGACTGATGGAAGGGTAGTGATCTTCACAACTCACAAACTCGAGCAGGTGCTTAGCTTCAGCGATTATATTAGCGTACTTCGTGCAGGCACGCCAGTAGTAAGCAAGAAAACGCAGGAAGTAACTAACACATGGGAGCTCGCTCACTACATGGTGGGTGAAGACTTTGTCACACGTCTCCCTGAAAGGCTAGAAATGGCAACGTCACCTGTCGTACAGGCTGAAGGAATAATCGTTAGGGACAATAAGGGCAGGAACTTCGTCGACAACGTTTCTCTGACAGTAAACGCTGGAGAAATACTGGGGATCGCTGGAGTAGCAGGGAACGGCCAGAAGCAATTAGCTGAAGCCCTTGTTGGCTTGACGAAGGTGCACTCCGGTACTGTCAAATTTAATGGGTCTGTGGTAACAAACTCCCCTCATGGTCACCTTCGCAGACTCGGGGTCGGGTATGTACCAGAAGAGGGGTCTCTGATTGGGATAGTGCCAGACTTCACAGTCGCCGAAAACTTGTCACTCACTACCTACGATACTGATACTTCGTCGGCTTTGCTCAACACTAAGCAAATGAAAGACAGGGCCAAGAAGATCATCTCAGAATTCGGTATCAATCCGCCCTCTGAAGATCGAGTTACGCGTCATCTGTCTGGTGGAAACATGCACAAGGTAATTGTGGCCCGAGAAATTTCGAGACTCTTGAATTTTTTGGTCGTCTACAATCCCACGAAAGGCTTGGACATAAGAACCACCACGCTCGTGCGGAAGAAGCTCATGGAGAAGAGAAATTCAGGAACCGCGATTCTAATGATATCAGAAGACTTAGAAGAAATCTTGGAAGTCAGCGACAGAGTCGCTGTTATGTATGAAGGACGCGTCTCAGGCATAAGGGAGACTCGTCAGACTAACATACAAGAAGTTGGCAGAATGATGAGTGGACACAACTCAGCGGGAGTAGCGTCGTGAGCTTAGCCAGGTACAGATCGCGCGTCGTAGCGTCAATCCTATCAGTAACCATCGCATTCGGGATAGGCTCCGTTATCATTATTCTTCTGCGGAAGGATCCGGTTTTGGCCATCGCTACAATTTTTAGCGGCTCTCTCGGAAACTCCAGTGGTCTAGGAAGCACTCTCAATCTAGCGGCCGTGCTTTTGCTAACCGGACTTGCGGCTCTAGTCGCCTTCTCAGGGGGAATATTCAACGTGGGTATGGAGGGTCAGCTGTACGTAGGAGGACTAGCCGCCGTAGCAGTGAGTATTGTCGCACCTGAGATAGGCTTGGTCGCTATCCCGGTAGCCGTGTTGGTGGGGATCATCTTTGGAGCGTTATACTCCGTAGTCCCAGCGGTTCTCAAGGCAAAACTGAGCGTAAACGAGATTGTAACCACACTGCTCCTCAATTTTGTAGCACTTCTGTTTGTTAACTACATGACGGGAGGGCCGCTTCACCAGCCTGGGTCTGCCCTTCCCCGAACACCTCCAATTCCTGACGGATACAGGCTTCCAATAATTCCTGGCTCGACGGTAAGTAGTTCGATCTTCGTAGCCATCCTAGCAAGCACCGCGATTGCCTTCCTCCTCCGACGCAGCAGGTTCGGATTCGAAATCAGGATAATGGGGGGAAACCTCCGAGCTGCCAAGTATGTGGGCATTGGTTTGGCGCGCAATACCGTGCTGGCGATGCTCATTAGCGGAGCGATGGCAGGCCTTGCGGGGACGATGCTGGCTCTCGGCACAACCTACTTCTGGTTCGCTGGTGTCTCCAAGTTCTACGGATATCTTGGAATTGGTGTTGCCCTGTTAGCTCAGCTCAACCCAATTGCCATAATCCTGAGTGCAATCTTCTTTGCAGTCCTTAATCAAGGAGGTATCGTAATGCAAAGTGTGTCGGGCGTTCCCTTTGAAGTAGCTCAGGTGATGGCTGCGATGATAGTAATTGTTACGCTAATACGACCAGTTCTTGAGAGGGCGTCTCGATAATATGGCCTTCGACCCAGTCCAGCTTATGATCGCGACGCTTGCTGCTGGGGTGAGTATTTCCTACCCTGCACTCGGCGAAACCTTCACAGAGCGTTCCGGAGTGTATAACATAGGTCTTGAGGGGATAATGCTCATTTCAGCCGCGACTAGTTTCATTGCGGCATTGTTCACGGAAAACCCCCTCATCGGGTTAGCCGCGGGATTGTTAACGGGAGCTCTGATCGGAGCGATTCAGGCTCTGTTTGCTGTGAACTTCTCGGCTGATCAGGTTGTTTTTGGATTGGGCGTAATTCTCCTGGGACCTTTCTTGAGTACCTTCCTCGCGAGCACAGCTCTACAAAGCGGCCTCCGCCAGGCCCCTGTCTTTCTGCCTCTAGATGCGACGAGTCTCCCCTATCCTTTGAATTTCATATTGAGACAGAATGCGCTTCTGTACGCTTTGATTCCAATAGTTCTGGTAATGTGGTTTGTTCTTTCGAAGACGAAGTTCGGACTTGCGGTCAGATCTGTAGGTGAAAACCCGCATGTGGCTGCCTCATCAGGAATAAATGTAACACTCTTTCGATACCTCTGTTCGATCGTCGGCAGCGCAATAGCCGCAGTAGGGGGAACGTATGTTGTATTGGGGCTGAACGGTCTCTGGTCTGACAATATCACTGGAGGCCGTGGGTTCATTGCGATAGCGATGGTTCGGGTTGGCTTGTTCAGACCCATCTGGGTAGCTGTTTTTAGCATACTTTTCGGGCTCGTCGATTCATTTCAGTTGTACTTGGCAGCAGTTCTGGGACCAAGCTTTCCTCACCAATTCCTCAGCATGACCCCGTACCTAGTTGGAATCTTGGTGTTGTTGATATCAACAAGATACAAGACGTTTACCGAACCCGCGGCATTGGGAAAGCCCTATACCAGAGAACAGCAATAACTTACTCTTCCTTCCTCATCTGGAGTGGCGGAAATTCGATTGGTGCAAGTCACTATCCTTCAGAGGCTCGGATGAGGTGCTTTAATCCTAGGCTCTTAGTGCGGTATTCATCACAAGTTCTGGGTCTGAGGCAATAGGCATCGCGATTGGTCTCTTAACACCCGCCTCCATGTAGGCTCTCAGCCTATTGACGCACTCGTCTGGGTCTCCACTCACGGTTAATGACTCGATCACGGATTCTGGGACGAGGGTTAACGCATAATCTAATCCTTTGCTTGCATGCGCAGACATTATAGATTGAAGGAATTCTTCGGAAACGCCACTCTCCTTCGCAATTGCAGGAAAGGTCAACAAGTACGTAGTGACCAGCCATCTTAGGGCGTCCTTAGCGGCTTTGCTATCTTCCCTTACTGAAAGGATATTGGATGATGCGATGTCCAAGTCCTTCAGACTTCTGCCAGCGCTCCGAGCTCCTTCCTTTATCTTCTCGATAGCACGTTTCACATAACTAACGGAAGTAAATCCATTCAGTATCACACCGTCAGCGATCTGTCCGGCTTGGTGGAGTGCCTTTGGTCCAGTAACAGCGAGATATACAGGAATCTGATTCCTTACCGGAGTGAAATCGAGAGAGACTCCCTTAATTCTAACGAACTCTCCGTTGTAGTTGACCGGACGTCCCTTGATCAACAATCTAAAAGCTTCCACGTATTCTCTAAGCCGCTTCAGTGGGCTGACGAAGTCAATGCCCTGCCTTTCCAGTATCATTGGGGACCCAGCCCCGATACCAAGTATCATTCTCCCGTTGGACAGTTCGTCTAGTGTAGCGAATGAAACGGCTATGAGGACGGGGCCCCGTGTAAACACGTTGATCGCCGCCGAGCCAAGCTTCGCTTTGGAAGTCGAAATCGCCATCGCGGCCAGTGGTGACATTGCGTCTCGTGTGAATCTAGTTTCGCACATCCAAAGAGACTCAAAACCGAGAGCTTCGCTCTTACGCGCAATCTGAATGATTTCTGGAGCTTTGGGTTCTCCTAGGAAGCCGAGAGCAACTTGTCCCAAGAGCAATCTCAATGTTCGAATACAATACTTAAGGATTGAAAGAGCTTCTCGTCAAGTGGATCAATTATTCGATCGGAAGCACGCGCTTAGCCGGTACTAATCTTCGGTAATTCGCTCCGATAACGCCGCAAACTGAGGGAGAGAATTGCGCCGCTGAAAGCGAGTAGGGCGATTAGATGCCAACCAAAGCAAAACAGGCCGCTGGTATATCTCAGATAACCCAAAAGCGCAGGGAAAGTAAACGCACCTACACTAGCCATCGAACCTTCAATTCCAGTTACTAACCCGAGCCTGTCATTCCCAACTAGATCGGGAAGTATCGCAAACAACGGCGCAAAGTGAAAGTTCATCAGAGCACCGAATGAAAGAGTGGTTAACCACAAGACGAAGTAATTCGAAACAAACCCAAGTAATAGTGCAACTGGAGCCGAGCAGAGAACCGCCAATTCGATCACCAAGAACTTGCTGCGACTTTTTCGCGGCCAGCATCCGTCCTATGGGAATAGAAACGATAGCAAGAGTCCAGCTGGCTCTCAAGATAAGGCCAGCTTCAACGGTCGAGAAAGAGTGGGCCTGAGTCACGAAGGTAGGAATCCAGGTCGAGAAGGAGGCAACTACCCCGAACCTCAAAAGCTGATCGTAACCCAATACCCACGTTTCCTTGGTCTTGAGGACCGAGGATAAATTTTGGCTAAGGGATCGTTCACTCGTGGATCTTGATGAAGTGGGATTAAGGGTCAAGAGAAGGAGTAGTCGCATAATACCCGCAGTACTTATCGTGAAGATAATAGTTCTCCAGCTTTCGTTAAGACTGCTATACAGAGCAGAAGCGAAGCCGGCCGCCAGGGGACCCATTGCAAGGCTCGAAGCGTAGAAGCGGAAGGAATCGACATCGGTTTGGTTGAGAATATCGTAGGCGTTACGCAATATGACTTCGACGTCAAAGGTTCGGCTGATCACGCCGGAACCACTTCAATGACGATGAGGAAAGATGCCCTGACTAGTTCGGCCAGAATAATACTCGAAATAGAGAAAATCGAGAGAGACCGAGGGTAGCGTTGGAGCCGTCGGGAGAATTACTGTTTCCCCCAACGCGCCGAATGTAGTACCGGGTGAGGTCCGGTTAATAGTTGAATTCAGACACGGTCATGAGGACGTGCTGGGATCCTTGAGAGAGAAGACGTACCAATTGGCAGACAATGTTTCTAAGAGGACTGGGACTGGAATCTCGGTGCAATCTAAGATCTACCTGCGACCGGCGAAAATGTCGCCGAGAATCCTGAACACCATTGAGTCCTCCGCGAAGATGCTGAGTCTCAGCCTCAGAAGAATGCAGAGTGGCGCGAGACAAGACACGACACCATGATCATGAATCAGCTCACAGAGACCGGAATGATTTTTGTTCCGAGTAAGGGAGGAAAGAGTCACGCCCCATCATAAGCTACAAACCCTAAAGACCTCGTAAATGGGGCTAATCTACTCCTGAACACGCTGGTTCGGCTCGCGCAATGAGCGTGGCCGTTGATTGGATAGACGAAGTTCTATCCGCTCCCTTATTCTGACATAGTTATGTGAAAGAACAAATCTTGTCTCAAAGAGCTAAATAATCACAACTAAAAACGCAGCGTAATGATTGATTACGTCATTGAAGGCGGTAAGCTAGTTTACGACACAGTGACTCTGGACGCGGATATTGCGGTCGCCAATGGCAAGATTCTGGCAGTAGGTTCCTCGTCGTCTTTTCCGAAAGCTGAACACAAAATCAACGCCTCCGGGAAATTCGTAGTCCCCGGAGGCGTCGATCCTCATGTTCACATCTACGTCCCTTTCATGGGAACTCGCTCCGTCGACGAATGGGACACTGGTACCATGGCACTGGCCGTCGGCGGTACTACCTCTATCATAGACTTTGCCGGCTTGGGATGGAAGAACACGTCTCTCCTTGACGCGGTGAAGGCTAGAAGAGCCGAAGCAAGTGGTAAAGCGGTGATCGACTATTCGCTGCATGCCATTCCTACACAGTACACGACAAAGGCGCTCGAAGAGGTCAGCGCGATCGTGAAGTATGGAGTTCCAACCTTCAAGATATTCATGGTCTACAGGAGTGAAAAACTCGCCATCGAAGACGGAGAGCTCGTGGCGATCTGGCGGGAGCTCACTCGAAACAAAGGAATGATGTTGCTACACACGGAAAACGCTGCGATGGCCGAGTACAACGTCAGGGAGGCTCTCAAGAAAGGTAAGAGGGAAACCGTCTATCATTACCACACCAAACCAAACATAGTGGAGGCCGAAGCAATTCAGAGGGCCATATTCATTGCAGATTATCTCCATGCATCTCTCTACGACGTTCATATGTCAATCAAAGAGGGAGTGCACCTGTTTAGGGAGGCACGGAAGAAAGGGAAACCGTTCTACTGTGAGACAATTACTCACTACCTGACCCTGACGAAGGACAAGATGGAAGGACCAAGTGGGTATAATTTCGTCTGCAGTCCACCGCTTCGTACTAAAGAAGATCAAGAAGAACTCTGGAGAGGTCTGGCCGAAGGAGTGATATCAACGGTAGGTTCGGATCAAGCAGCCTACTCAAGCGAAGCAAAGAAAGCCGCAAGCGATTCGTTTGAGAAGATACCAAATGGTTTCCCGGGAATGGAGTTTAGGCTTCCAGTTCTATTCTCTGAGGGGGTTCTGAAGGGCAGAATAGGTATCAACAAATTTGTGGCCGTGACGAGCACAAATGCAGCGAGGATTTTTGGGCTGTACCCGAGAAAAGGTACTCTTGCTGCGGGAAGCGATGCGGACATAGTGATTATCGACCCTAAGGCCCAAAAGACGATAACGACAGAAGGCTCGTTCTATCACATGGACTGGTATCCGTACGAAGGGATGAAAGTCAAGGGCTGGCCCGTGCTAACTCTTTCCAACGGGCGGTTGCTCGCGGAAAAGGGTGAGTTTGTGGGCAAAAGAGGTGGTGGACGCTTCATTCCCAGAAAGCTTTCTGAAGAAGCCATAACGAGGGCCATTGCCTAGCCCACTGGACCGAACCCTTTAGGGACCGTTGGACGCAAAGATTTTGAACTCCCACAGATTAAACTTATAAGAGAATCTTCTCAACGACTTCACGATGCAGGAAAAACGTGGTATTACAACGACGGCAGCTGCTGCCATAGTCATCGTAGTAATCGCCGTAGCCGGACTCGGAACATACTATTACACATCAACAACCGGAGGAGCGACCACTACTACAACGGCGCAAAAACCATTCAAAATCGCGGCCTTCTTTAGCGGCGGTTCCGATAATTCTTGGTCCGTCGCAGGGAAAGCTGGCATCGAACGGGCTATAGCGGCTTTGCAGAGGTCAACTGGTCGACAAATCACGGTGCAGTACGTATAC
>JAHFFU010000211.1 GCA_023247835.1 Candidatus Bathyarchaeota archaeon | reverse complement strand
TCCCTCGTCCCGCCGAAAGCTGGAGCCATTGCTTTTCTCAAGTATAATCTCAAAATCAATTCCAAGAAGTTCACCGAGCAGCTTGTCAAAGATAAGAGCACCCTAGTCGTGCCTGGTGACCACTTCGGAATGGGACGTTACATCCGCGTAGGATTCGGATGTCAGGAGGATTACTTGACAGCAGGCCTAAACCGTATCGGCGACTGGGTCAAAGACCACACTAGATAGGGATCCAACAATTCGGTGGGTTGTTCGCAAAGAACACTGTCGACCGGCCCCGAAGGCGACCGAAAGGTTTCAATTGCAGTAAACAGCACTGACGGCTTAGTTGCGAAGTAGGAATGAGTCAAGAAACAGCTCACGTAAAACTCAGGTGTACTGAGTGTAAGGCCAAGTTTGACAGCAAATACGACGCTTTCGACACCTCGGTCATAACAAACGTGGGTCAGGTCCTTCAGAACTTCATTTTCTGTCAGAGGTGCGGTAAGCGCGTTTCGGTGGTTGTCTTCGACATAAGGTAGACGTGCTATTCGAAATCCGAGTAAGCTTCTAAATACGAGACGCAGCGCATTCTCAGGGCTGACCAATAGTGGGAAAACATATTCTTATTTTGGGTGGCGGGTTTGGCGGTCTCGCCGTTGAGCACACGCTCCGCGACGGCTTAGCTGAAGAGCATAAGATAACCCTCGTCGACAAACAGCCCACCTTTTCGATGGGATTGACCAAGCTCTGGATACTCAACAACAGTAGGCTTGAGGGGGAAGTTACTGGCAACCGGACAGCGCTGAACCGACGCGGTGTCGACTTCTTAGAGGGTGAGGTAACTGCGATTAATCCCTCGGATAAAGAGGTGCGTGTTGGCAAACAACCGATTCGGTATGATTACCTAGTAATCGCGTTGGGCGCAGACTATTCGCCAGCGTCCACATCGGGGTTCTCGAAGTACGCCAAGAATCTCTACAACGAAAGTGGCTGTGCTGAGATTAGAGACATTTTGCATGCCCTCCAGAGCGGAACGGTGAACATTCTCGTCTGTGGCTTGCCGTTCAAATGTCCACCAGCACCCTATGAGGCATCTATGATAATCGATGACGTCCTCAGGAAGAACGGAGTCAGAGACAAAGTCAAATTGCGCATGATCACCCCAGAGCCGCATCCGCTGACGATACTCGGTCCCGAGGCCGGAAAGATGGTGACCAAGCTCCTCGAGGAGCGGGCAATCGAGTACAAGCCATCTCAGAAGGTTGTTGAGATACGTCGTAACAGCGTCGTAACGGAAAGTGGCGAATTCGAACATGACTTGGCTCTTGCAATTCCTGTCCATGTAGCCCCCTCCATTTTGAAGGAAGCCGGTCTGCTCGATCAGTCAGGTTGGATACCAGTGAATCCTCAGACAATGGCGACGAATGCTGAAAACGTCTATGCGGTCGGTGATAATGCGGCGACTAAGATTCCGAAGGGGCTTCTGCTTCCTAGAGCTGGCGTTCTCGCTGAGGCGCAAGGCAAGGTTGTCGCGGAGAATATCATCAAGGAAATTCAGGGCCAAGCGAAAACTGCAACGTTCAACGGGGAAGGAGTCTGCTACATGGAAGTCGGAGATGGAAAGGCCGCTCCGGTCCGGTCGAACTTCTATGCCCAACCCGCACCGAAATGGGAGTTCACTCCCCCTTCACCTGAGGGTTTTCAAGAGAAACAACGCTTCTTAGCTGAGAGAATGAAAGCATGGTTTAGCTGAGAAGCTGACCCATCGCCATCAAAACAATAGTGCAATTCGCTGAGCTGCGCATAACGTCGCTATTGCTCAAATCCGGGTGTTGAGACATTGAGAACAAAGGCCCCTCCTCTGGTTTTCGGCATACTCTGCTTCATTTGGGGATCGACATGGCTGGGAATCAAAATTGGTCTAGACTTCCTTCCGCCCTTTCTTTTCGCAGGAATCCGGTTCGCAACCGCAACCGCATGTCTGTTGATTCTGACAAAGATCCTTCACGCTCACATGCCCAGAGACCGCTCATCGTGGATCGTGATGCTCTTTCTAGGCATCTTACAGATCTCGGTCCCATATGGTTTGGTGTTCTGGGGTGAGCAGTATATTTCCTCAGGATTGTCAGCTGTGCTCTTCGCCACTATGCCGTTCTTCGTCGTCATCTTTGCTCACATAATACTCGACGAGAAACTGACCAGAGCCAAAGCGATAGGTGTGGTCGCATCATTTATCGGGCTTGTCGCCATATTTTGGAAGGACATTGCGCTAACTCAAGGCGTCACGGCCGACAGTTCTTTGTACGGTGGACTTGCAGTAGTCGGCAGTGCTGTTGCCGGTGGATTGGCGAGTGTTGTGGGCAAGCGGCACGCTCACGAAATTGATCCGGCTGCCAATGTTCTCATGCAATCCCTGGTCGGGACTGTAGCATTGTCATCTCTGGGCCTATTGACTGAACGGCATGCTGTTCTGGTTTTCACGCCAGTCGCAGTCGCGGCGATTCTCTATCTGGGAATCGTTGGGTCGGCCCTTGCTTTCGTGGGCATGTATTGGCTTCTGAAGAAGACCACTGCCACAAACGTTTCACTCATCACATTCATCACCCCGATCATTGCATTGATTTTGGGGTGGGTAGTTCTGCAGGAGATTCCGGATCCCAATGTTGGTCTGGGCGCAACACTTATCCTAGCTGGGATCTACCTTACGATAAAACCACCAGACCGATACTTCTAGTGAATTGCGTGGAATTTGACTCGTTCTCCATGCTTCTCGTTGACTGAAGACGCAAGCTTTTCGTAAAGGGGTTTTTGGGTTTCGCAACCACTGCACGAGTCGCGGGTTAACGCGAACACATATACTGTCTTTTCATGTTCGACAAGAGCTGAAAGTGGATCCTGAGGCGTCTGCTTTGATTTGCTGAGAAAATCATCGTAGGTGAAACGAAGAACCGCCATTTCAAACACGCTTCTCGAATCTTCATCGAAGGAAATTGAACGTGTCGCCAAGGGAAATGTGATGTGATTGTACAAATCCTGCGTTCACCTCAAGC
>JAHFFU010000210.1 GCA_023247835.1 Candidatus Bathyarchaeota archaeon | reverse complement strand
TTCGACTCTTCGACCCTGTACATGTGAAGAACGATTACCCCCTGCGCCAAGAAAGCCTCGGCTCCGAACCTTGTCATATCCTGCCTGTCTTCAGGATTCTCCGCCAGCATTATCGTTGTGAGATCCATCTCCGTTAGGTCCTTGATGAGGCGTAAGGTCTGCTGGCGTATCTCGAACTCGTCCCTGTACTGCAATGTGAGGGCTGAAATTGAATCTATGACGCAGCGCTTCGCATCCACCTTCTTCTTAACTTCCTTGATTGCCGCCATCACATCATCAATCTTGAATTTGTCAGCGCCCAAGAAACTCTGCCCAAGCGAAGGTGGGACGAAGGTTGTCGGTTTGGCTTCACGTTTTATTGGCGATACATCAACGAACGCGAGCTTGCCTTGCTTCTCCACGTCGGAGATATTCCATCCATACCGTTGACTATTAGTCGTAATAGAGTAAGGCGGCTCATCGAACGTGACGTACATACCGTTCTCTCCGTACTCAGTGAGTCCCTTGTACAGGTATTGTATTCCGAAGGTGGTCTTGCCCGTGCCAGGCCCTCCAAGCAGCAGGAACCCGTAACCTCTCGGTAAGCCACCTTCAATAAGTTCGTCTAGGCCCTTAATTCCGGTCTTAACTCTCTCACTCAACATGGAGGATACCCTTCAAATTGGACTCGCCTAAGTGCTACACAGCGCCGTTTCCTTACTCCAGCTGGCCAAATAAAAAGGCACTATCGGTAAGTTCTTCAGTTCAATAAGCAAGTTCCACCAAACAAAGGCTCGGCCCATTGGAGCACCTTCGACGCCTGGTTCAGGAATTAGCGCTGGTAGGATACCAACTCGACCGCTCAGCATATGACTATCTCAAGTCAATGGGCGAACCTGAAGCATCAACATTCGCTAAGAATCTCCTCGTTACAATCGGAGAGAAACCCAACGCGGGCCCCATCCTTTCAAAACAAGAATTGATGGATATCACTTCGCCCAAACCCCTTCAGGCCTCTCAAATCCCGATCCCTGTGTCGGGGACCATTCCGGCAAAGCAAATCTCGCCGAGACTAGAAATACTAAGAGACCCTTCCAAGGAGATCGGGACGGGCGGCAGCATAGAAGACTTCTCACACTACTTTCGAGATAGATTTCACAAGCTAGCATCAGCCTTTCGCGAACGATACGACGCAAGGGACGCAACAAATATCGCCGTCGCCTTAGCCGCCGAGCAGAACCAGAAAGTGAAGCTCATTGCGATGGTCATGGAGAAGCGTGAAAGGCAGAGGAAACTCTTCTTACAAATCGACGACTTAGAGGACGATGCCACAGTACTCGTATCAACGGAGGACCGGGCGGCATACGAGGTAGCGCAGAAAATTCCTTTGGATCAGGTGATCTGCGTTGCCGGAGTCCGGGCGAAAGGCGACCTAATCGTTGCGAAGGAGATCATGCTTCCCGACATTCCAGACCATAAACCGCACCTGGCGGAGGAAGAGGTCTGGGCTGTGCTTCTTTCTGACCTGCATGCTGGCAGCAAAAAGTTCCTCGGCCCTACGCTTGCCAGAGTCTTCGATTGGCTAAGTCTGAAGATCGGCGACCCGAACCAAAGAGCAATTGCTGAACGAACGAAATATCTCGTCATCTGCGGAGACATCGTCGACGGGATTGGGATCTATCCGCGGCAAGAACAAGAATTAGCCATAATTGACTTGTACGAACAATATGAGGAAGCCGCAAAATATGTTGGAATGATACCGGAACACATTGAGACCGTTGTACTTCCAGGGAACCACGACCCAGTCAGGCAGGCACTTCCGCAACCTCCAATACCGAAGGATTTCGGAGAACCGCTCTACGAATCACGTGCCATCGTTTCTCTCGGCAACCCTGCCGAGGTAGCGATGCACGGAGTTAGGCTTCTGCTGCACCACGGCCGCAGCCTAGACGACATAATCGCAAGCGTTCCCAATATCGACTTCACCCAGCCCGAAAAAGCAATGAAGCTTCAACTACAATGCCGACACCTCGCGTCGGAGTACGGTAACAGAACCTCGATAGCTCCCGAAAAGGTTGACCACTTGATAGTTGAAAACGTACCCGACATCTTCCAGTCGGGTCATATACATGTGGTGAAATATGAGAACTACAGGGGTACGCAAATCATCAATTCCGGCGCTTGGCAAGCTCAGACAGACTACCAACGGAGGGTCGGCTTAGTTCCGACACCAGGAATACTCACCGCCGTTAACCTCCACACGCTTCAGGTTCGTTTAATCAACTTCATGCAAACCTAGCCTCCGTCAATGCACTGAGACCCCTAGCGACAATTCCGGCGACCCGGATCGGTTCGGGTAGGCGCGAAATGGTCGCTGCGGAAGCGATGGCCTTCTTGGCAAACGCAGCTGAAGCGCCCTTTACCTCGAAATACAGTTTAGGCTCCTGTTGAAGCGGTTTGAAGGAATAGAGTCGGCCCGCGCTCCTGACCATTCGCCAACGCTCCCGCCAATCGATGAAATGCTTCCACAAAGCTCGGCGAACGGCTGCATTGTCCGGCTTCTCTCTACTGACCGCAATAACCGGCTTCTGCGTGGACCTAGCGAGTTCGGCGATGTCGACGAGGTTAAATCCTCCGAAGGAAATTCCGGAAAGCATCACAACGTCGAATCGCATAGTTTTGAGCATTGATGCTAAGGCTCTGTTGGCGTCCCTCCCATCAACTTCTATGGGTCCTACTCTGACGGCCGAGATTACTGAATTCTGAAATAGCACTACGGCTAGGAGGGCATATCGCTTGACCCTCTTATCCGCGGGAAACGCCCCATCGTCTACTCCCACAATTCTTAGGCTAGGGCTGGTGCTTCTGAAGAGATTTCGGGACATATCCGAAGAGTCTGCCTGCAAGATTGTCCTCGGCGTAAGTGTCCGCGATGACTCGCGGTGACACGCCTATTCTTATCTTCTTGGTTCGCCCGTATCGCCCGAAACTTACGACTCTCGCATTGAGTATGCCCATCACATCTAATTCGTTAATCAGTCCGCTAACCCTGCGCTGGGTTAGAGGCTCTAGGTCGCTGGCTGAACACAGTTCATGGTAGACC
>JAHFFU010000209.1:1214-3090 GCA_023247835.1 Candidatus Bathyarchaeota archaeon | reverse complement strand
CTTCCCGCTTGCCTATCTTAAACCGCTCCATTATTTCTTCGGCAAGAGGCGCCCTGGAATACTCAACAAAGTGATCGAGGACGAATTTCCTAATATGCTTGGGAAGCTCAACCGACAACGATCTCACTGCCTACCTGCACTTGGGTTTGACCTTAGTAAGTGAATAGGCGGTCGCTTTCGACGTTCAACCGAACTAGTGTCTTGGGGTCGGAGAACCTAGCGTTCTTTCCCTGCAAGTCTGCCTCTCCAATGCCTCTTGCCTTTGATGAAAGACCAGAAAGGTAAATTTGAATCTGGTTCTGGACAGCAAACGCTAGGAGATCTTTCAGGGAACCCGTGCCAACGCCATTAACACTCTCAATGACCGAGTCTTTAATCAGGGTGACGGCGTCCCCTGCCAAGAACATGGTTACCCCATGACCCTCTTCCTTGGCCGCTTTAGCCACTAGGAAGGCGAGTGTGGCTCGAGTCGGATCATCGGTTCCGTGTGTAAGATGGACAAGAATCTTGACCATCGCTAGAGACCCTTCGCTTTCTGGACATCCTTCCATGCAACTACTGCCCTTGACTTGACACCAATCGGCTTAAAGAGTTCCAGAACCTTCTCTTGACTTGGCGCTTCTACGAGAAAATATGCATAGTGCTCCGACTTGCCGGCCGTCGTACAATCATCGTCAACGTACCTATCGATAATTTCTATTCCATGCTTTCTCGCATTTTCGTCTTTTATCAGTTCATTGAACTGTTTGAGAGTGTCGATACCTCTTGCAGGGCACTTTTCGTATCTATGGCTGTGTATGGCCACGAATCTCATAGCCCTACACTGTATCGGCTGTAATATAACGAAATACCCTTCGTTCGAAGGCTATTGCTATATACGAGTTATCCGTCACTCCCAAACCTTGACGTTCTCAGAAATCGTCTTCAGAATCGATCGAGCCAATGACCCTGACCTGGACATACCCGACGCCGTCGTTTCCTTGTGGTGTAACAATCGGGACCGCGACGTTTTGGAGATTAGGACGGACGAGCCACTCGGACGGGAGCTTCAGAACCGGATTACTCAAAAGACCGGAGTCGTGATGCACACAGTTGACCCAGATGGACGGACCGCCGTTATCGTGAGAGAGTGTAGGTGCTACGAGCGTGGGAGCGTGCCTGAGCTCCTTGCGAAGACGAACTGCTTGCTGATGCCCCCAATGGTCTACCAGAGTGGTTGGGAGCACTACAAGATCGTCGCGTTCAAGCCCGCGTTGGAGCAAAGGTTATTCAAGCTTTTGGAGAATTTGGGAAAGACCGAGATACTATCCAAGGCGAGGGTAGTTAACACAGGAACGGGGGGTGCTCTGCGCATTTCAATAATGAGTCTATTCTCTCGACTGACTGACAAGCAGCTCAGAGCCTTGTTGACTGCTTATTCAATGGGGTACTACAAAAGCCCTAGGAATACTACAACTGAGGAACTCGCGCGGATGCTGAAAGTCACCAGGCCGACATATGAAGAACATCTCAGAAAGAGCGAGAACAAGATAATATCATCCATAGCGCCCTATTTCAACCTCCTGTACCGCAGAAGATCCAATGTCGTGTCTACGAGACAACAGTTAGAACTGTTGCAGTGAAGTCAACGTGGCGAGATCCGCTTGGCCTCAGTTAGCGGAGCAGCTGTAACAGGACCTTAGGTCTAGTGCCTTCGTTCGGAGGTGGTAGGCTTATACCGTTCTTCTTCGCTAGATGAGGCGAGGTCACGAACAAGAATGAAAATGAACAGGAGAGACTCGCTCAAAATTGGTGGCATGATGCTCCTAGCTTTCATGGCAACCGCTGTGATTACTCCTCTTGCAGCTGTGCACGCAAAACCAAGTACTGTCACACG
>JAHFFU010000209.1:0-1204 GCA_023247835.1 Candidatus Bathyarchaeota archaeon | reverse complement strand
CGATCGGAGGTGGTAGGCTTATACCGTTCTTCTTCGCTAGATGAGTCGAGGTAGTCAATTCGTGAGTGTAGATCCCGCCTGGAAAGGGCTGTACAAGGCAGGCGGCTCGTCCTATCTGATAGTGGGAGTCCTTTACATCATAAGCTTCGTATTGCTCGTTATCTTAGGGCCTCCTCCTAGTACTGGTGAGGCGTACCTAAAGTCCGCGCCCCCTTTGCAGACTCTCGTCTTAATTTGGGCTTCGGTGGATATCCTCCTCATCCCCAGTGTGCTAGGGCTTTATCTCGCCCTCAAGGAGCTGAATAAGACCCATATGCTGATAGCGACGGGTTTGTGGGGTGTAGCGATACCCGCTGACCTCGCCACGTTAGGATTGTTCTTCTCCCTAGTCCCACTCGGCAGGGCATACGCCGCTGCAACAGCCGATGCTCAGCGAGCCGCATATGTGGCTGCGGCAGACCTCACGGTCGGAGCAACAAACGCAGGCTTCACCCTAGGCTTCTTCCTCTTCGGGTTCGCAATTCTCATTCAAAGTATGGCCATGCTGAAAGGGGTCTTCAGCAAGGCCACAGCGTACTTAGGGATAGTCACAGGCATCCTAAGTCTTGTTGCAGGAGTCGGTTTTGCTACTGTACCAGCGCTGGGCATATTCCCCCTAATCTGGTTCATTCTTCTCGGCATCTGGTGGCTACTTGTAGGCTCCAAACTCTATAAGCTTGGCAGACGATAATCTCAGGTTGCTCTTGGCATGGGGGATGTTCCTTCCGAAGAAGGAACCCGTTTCGCCTTGATTGTGCAAATAAATTAACAGAACCTCCAACAAGTTTGGAAGATAAACAACGTGCCACCTTGAACCCATCACACAGAAACCCGTAAAATCCTTGTGAGACTTCAACGTTACAACCGTTTCTAACAATCGGTCTTCACCCGACGTCATTCAACTAGCCAATAGCTTCCTTTCTACTCCAGGTGGTGGCCTTGGTTGGCAGCTCGATTTTAGTTTCATATTTGTCCTTTTGGCCGGTCTGTACCTGCCTTATCGAAAGTTCTTCCCGAAGAAGTGAATTCCGTTCACCGTGTCGTGTGGGGACTGGGAGTTTAGTTAGGCATGCGGGGCTGAAATGCTCTAGCGCTTACACTTCCTTTTTTTAGAATCCATTTGGAGTCGGACCCCACCGGGCCCATTCATTTCAACTGGCTGGGT
>JAHFFU010000208.1 GCA_023247835.1 Candidatus Bathyarchaeota archaeon | reverse complement strand
AGCGTTTTCTATATTTTCTACCAGAATTGGCATTGGTTTCGTACGATCGCCCTTTGTGCGCATTACCCGTTCAGCCGCGGAAACGTTGAGGGGATCGCAGCCCAGGCCGTATACAGTGTCAGTGGGATAGCAAATGAGCCCGCCCTTTCTAACCACATCTGCAGCTGCCACCAACCCCTCCAGGTCGGCTTTCAACGTGCGTACCAAGGATATCGTCGGACCTGTCGATGCTAGCATTCCGAGAACTGCTTAAAGATTAGTCCCCGCGAGTGAAAACGCTCACAGTATATTCGTTGAGTCGGTGTGAGTGATCGCATGACTGGTAAGATTGTCGTTCATGGCGGCGCAGGTTTCTGGAGGCGTGATATTGGAAGGGCTTTGGTGGGCGTACGAAATGCAGCGTCGGTGGGTTCTAGGATTCTGGCGGACGGAGGGTCGGCGGTAGATGGCGTCGAAGCGGCCGTTTCGGTTATGGAGGATGAGCCTGTATTCAATGCGGGAAAGGGCTCATCGTTAACGTACGCTGGGACAGTGGAAATGGACGCGGCCATAATGGATGGATCAGACCTTTCCGCTGGAGCGGTAGCTCTTGTTAGTAACGTCAAGAACCCCATCCAACTTGCCCGTGTAGTCATGGAAAAAACTGACCACGTATTCCTTGCGGGGCCCACAGCTGAGAGGCTTGCAAAAGCCTACTCACTTCCAACGGCAAATCCGATCACTCTGGAAAGGCGTGCGGGACTGGTTAGATTCAAGAGGATGGCTCTGGGCGGTAGGTCGGCATGGGTCAAGAAGAACCCAACCTTACTGCGAGAACATCCAGAAACCATCAGACATGACACGGTCGGCGCCGTAGCGGTGGATGAGAACGGAGATTTCGCGGCCGCGGCCTCGACGGGAGGAACGACCATGAAGCTGCCTGGCAGAATCGGGGATACACCGCAGATCGGTTCAGGGCTCTATTCGGACAACACGTGTGGAGCAGCAACGGTGACTGGGTGGGGCGAAGTAGCTATCAGGCTGACTCTTTCGAAGGCTGTTTGCCTAAGGATGGAAGAAGGGTTGTCTGCGACAAAGGCTGCGGAACTCGCAGTAAGGACAGCGTCTAAACGTTTGAAGGGCGAGTTGGGAGTCATCGCGATTGACCGACGGGGACGGTTGGCGGCGGTTCACAACACGCCTTACCTGCCTTGGGCCTTTTCGACAACAGAGATGCGAACCCCGAAGGCAGCTTCGAGAGGGAAGATAGTTGCTCGCTTACGTTAAGGACCAATCGATAGAACACAGTGGGCGTTTGATGTCTCTCAAATCGATTCATACGAATCGAAAATGATTCAAAATCGGCCAAAGGTTTTAAAGCCCCTCTTCAAGGGGGTAACGCGAGCTTCCATCTCGGGAGTCTTTTCCCTTGGGTGAAGATAATAGTTGGGATAGTGAAGAAGAAGATGACTGGACAGATGATGAATGGGGCGAAGACGAAGGCTGGGGAGAGGACGAGGAGTGGTGACTGAGCCCAGCCTCCAATTCGTGTTTGTTGAAATTCGCTAATCGAAACATACTATTTAGCCGTCTTTGGGGCGTTTCTTAATTGTTACGTGTAGCCACATTAGACAAGGAACATTGCAAGCCTGATGATTGCGGCATACCCTGCTACAGGTTTTGCCCAGAGGTCTTGAACAGGCGGTACGCGATCAAATTCGTAGCCGGAGAGAAGAAACCTATCGTAGACGAGGACCTCTGCACAGGTTGCGGAATCTGCATCAAGAAAACAAACCGGAGAGTTCCGGGGAATTCTACTATGCGTCGGCCGCCGAATGGGTTGCTACAGGTTTAACTAGCACGCCTCCAACTTACTCGCATGGAGACCAAACGCCAGGTGACAACGAACTACTGCCTCGAATGCGGTGGAATACTAAGCTACGATAGCGCACTCAAGCATTACACCTGCAAGAGCTGCGGCCTGACCGTGAACGCGCAACAATTAATGGAAGGCCGGATCAAGATCCGCGAACGAGAATCACCAGAGGAACAACATCGGCGCAAGCAGAACGAGTACCTGAAATGGTGGCTATCCAAGAAAGATTAGGATCCAACCGCATAGCGACGCAAAGAAGATCTACCGTAAGTTTTCAAGAAAAGATACTATTTAACGAACGGCGTTTGAGTCAGTCCATTATCCGAGCGTAAGCTAGATTGCAATGTACAGTCGAGATATTATCCATTGGAAATGAACTCTTGCTTGGGAACACGGTTAACACGAACGCTTCCTGGATTGCATCGCAAATAACCAAGCTTGGGGGCAAGGTAACCCGCATAACAACTGTTCCGGACGACCTCGACGATATCTCTCGATCTATCAAAGGGGCGCTACGAAGGAGACCTAACCTTCTGATCACTACGGGCGGAATTGGCCCCACTTTTGACGATATGACCCTGCGCGGCGTGGCCAGAGCTGTTCATGTGCGAATGAAATTGAATACCGTGGCGGTCGAAATGATTCGTGCCCATTACGTCCGCAGATTCCCCGGGCGGCGAATCAGCCTTACGAGACCTCGACTCAAGATGGCGAGAATACCGTCTGGTTCGACGCCGGTGAGGAACCCGCTTGGGACGGCTCCAGCAGTGCGGTTAACTGTGCGGGGCGTCGCAATTTTCTGTTTGCCCGGGGTACCCCGCGAAGCGAAGGCGATCTTCAGAGAGACTGTCTCGAAGACGGTGAGGGCGAGGACGGGTGGGATGGTTTTCGTGGAGAGGTGGCTCAAGGTTGAAGGCGTGATGGAGTCTACACTTGCACCCATTATTGACCGGGTGATGCGACGGTGGCGCGACGTTTACATCAAGTCTCATCCAAGAGGCGTGGAAGCTGGAGGCCGGCCTGTAATTGAACTCCAATTCTCAATATCTTCCACGACACCGCGAACAGCCAGGCGCACTGTTCTGGGTTCCGTGAGCGCCCTGAAAGGGGAGTTGAAAGATTTCAGCGCGCGAGTCACCGACGCCACATGAAAGACACATGCCTAAGTCGCAGGATTTGACTTGAAACTTGATGGAAATAAGCGGTAATAAAGAACGCACGGCAGAATAATGGCGATTCTCATG
>JAHFFU010000207.1 GCA_023247835.1 Candidatus Bathyarchaeota archaeon | reverse complement strand
GGATACGCTTACCCGTGTCCTTATCATAGTCATTCATACCCCAAGTGTAAACGAGCAATTGGTTTGGCACGACTTCGAGAAATTCACCAGTGGTCGCATGGCCATCCTTTTCCCGGCCCATCTTGAATTTGCCGCCCCTTCTAGGGTCTACTTCAAAATGGTCCGCCATCCACTGCTCAACGTCTTCCCCATTCGTAAATGCCTTGTAGGCGCGGTCTGGGGGAGCGTTCACTTGAAAGACTTTGACGATTGTGCCTTTCATCGAGTCGGATTCCGGGTTGGTCATTTGTTCACCAATAGATAGTTAAGCAATTAATTAACTACTTATACCGTTGGCTAGTTAAATTACGGCATGCCAAGAGTAAAACCAACCGTTTTGGCTAGGCAGCTCTGGGGAAGACGTGTTGCCGTGGAGGTCAAAGTTGATTCGGGGAACGAGCTGCGTAGCGAAATTAGAAGCGTCAAGAAAGCTCTTCGTTCACCCGCGTTGAGCGAACTATTCATGTTAGTAGCCAAGGGAGCGAAATCTCCAACAGAAATCGCTGCGCTGACCGCTAAATCGAAGTTCGCAGTGAGCCTGCAATTATCGAATCTTAGAAAGACGGGATTGTTGAGTTACCGTCCAGTCATTGGATTCGACATGCGCCGAAAACGCTACGAGGTTGTCTGGGATAAGATTGCCCAGATCTTTCGGCAGGATCATGCACTCGAGCTTGAAATGTACGAAAACCACCTGATCGTCGAACCCTTACAGGAAATAAATGGAACAGCTGGCAAACCTGGGTTAGTTATTTCAGGTGATGGTAAGCTCGGCATGGTGAGGGATGTCATACCTGACGAACTGCGTCTAGCCGAAGTGAACCAGGACAAAGTTCATACACGTATGAATCAGCTGCTTTGGGAGTTCGTTGAACTATTCAAAGGATATCTAAAAGAACGACGGTTTGCTACAATAGGCGAATACTTGCTTGGCACCTACGAGGAGCTTTCTGAGCATTATGCTCGTGTTCCTCGGTCTTCAGAGTTGGCGAGGTTCTTTGAGTTCATGGACAGAACCTTTTCCAGAACTCAACCCATCGATGTCGTATGGAGAAAATATATTACGAGAACCCCCAAAGACGGCTCAGTCTTCTACAAGAACAAACCTCCTAAGACGTTGATCGTCAAGCTCTTCACAGAGGCCGGTAGTGCTGATCCCGCGCGGCGTTATCTTCTAAACGCTGAAGCCCAAGCAGTCATTAGGCCTGGAACAGTCCTGAGAATTTACCCATCTTATACCTATCCGGAGCAGTAACCAGTCGACAACATGGGACGAAAGCCGAGAACCGTGAGATTGGCGTCCTCGGCGGCAGCTCCATTATGCGGGTGGACGATTTTTCTCTCCCATACTATTTTTTCTTGTAATCTTCAGGAATACTTTGAGGCGTACTAGATTTTACGATTCATCTGTTCTATGGATTTCCTTACGTATTTCCCTATGAGATCCACTTCTATGTTAACTGTGGCGCCTTTGGTCTTGTAAGCTAGGGTTGTCGTTGAAAGCGTGTGCGGTATCAGGCAGACTGAGAATGAGTCTTCCTTGACGTCAACCAGCGTAAGGCTGATCCCATCTACAGCAACCGAGCCCTTTGGTATCATCATCAACGCAAGGCGCGTTCCGCTTTCAATCCATGCCTTCACGGATCCATCCGCCATTTGCTCCAGTCCCGCAATTTTTCCTGTACCGTCCACGTGACCTGTCACAAAGTGGCCGCCAATCCGGTCTGAGAGCATTAGGCTCTTCTCAATGTTTACCTTTGAACCCTTAACGAGTTCTCCTAGGTTCGTAATGCGTAGAGTCTCCTGAATAACATCAAAGGATACGATGCCTCTTCGTTTGCCGGTAGCTGTCAAGCATACACCGTTTATGCAGACACTGTCCCCTGGCCTAAGGTCCTTCCCCGATTTACCGAGGTTCAATTGTATTGAAGCGGCCTTTCCAGGTGGTTTCGTGATTGAGATAATGGTAGCCAGATACTCCACAATGCCAGCGAACATTTCGAGGCAACCCTCAAAGGTTGTTTATTGCATTAGAAATGGTATCCACAACAAAGTCGAGGAGAACTTTTCCAGTCTCGGCATTAGCGACCTTCGGGTCCCCCATCACACCCGTCTTTGTCAACTCTTTCGCTGTCCAGCCGAAAGAAATTCTCGCCAAGTCTTCTCTCTCAAACGATAAACCCTGTGGCAATGACGGCTCTTCGCGAATGGCTTTCGACATATCAACGATCTCAGGCTGGATAACGAGCATCATTGAGGTTTCTATCTCGTCAGCGTGGCCAACGAGCTTCCTGCTCGACTTGCGTATCTCATCAAATTTCTCTTTGACGATATCTATGATTGTGAATGAGTAGAGCTTCATTTCGGGTAGCGTTAGTTTGACCTTTGTTACGGCTGCGTCCAGCGTTGCTTTGTTCCCGCCGTGACCATTTATGATGTAGACCTCGGTGAGCTTGCTCCTCAGCAGGCTCTGTGAAATGTCCAGGATCATATTTGACATTGTGTCCGGTTGTAGGGAGATCGTTCCGGGGAACCCAAGATGTTCACCCGAGCACCCAAACTGTATTGGCGGCATCAAGAAAGCGTCTGCGCATCTCTTGGTCACTAGTTTGGCAATGTAATCTGCTATCGTCGTGTCTGTTGAAAGGGGCAGGTGTGGCCCATGTTGCTCTAGGCTCCCGATGGGGATTATTACCTTGGTTGTGTTGCCCGTTTTGACGGACTCTTCAACTGTCACCCAAGTTGCTGTCGATAAGTACCGAGGATGACCTTCCATTAGTTTCTCACTTTGTAGCTCAATACCACTTCGTTTCCGTTCCGTCTCGTTTTCACTAGCTCCAGTCTAATTGCATGACTCGTTCTTCCTACTCCGAGCCCTTCGACCAAGGTAGTGGCTTTCTTTCCGCCAACAACAAACGGTGCGACGGTAACCTCAATTTCGTCGACCAGTTTGCCGATCAGCATCGACCAGTTCAGATTACCCCCGCCCTCGAGCAATACACGCCTAATTCCGATCATGCGTAGAGTGGCGAGCAATCCCCTGAGGTCCACGTGTTTAGTCCCGCAACGGATGATCC
>JAHFFU010000206.1 GCA_023247835.1 Candidatus Bathyarchaeota archaeon | reverse complement strand
GAAGGTTTTGTTGAAATAAACAGGGCCGGGGCCATGGTCATCCAACTGGGACGTTTTCGGGTTGCGATCACCAGACCACCATTATCCGACGGTGTGGAGGTTACGATCGTCCGCCCTGTTGTGAGCCTCACGCTCCAAGATTATAAGCTGTCTGGGAAACTGATGGACCGGCTCGCAACACGCGCAGAAGGAATCCTGATAGCAGGTCCTCCAGGATCGGGTAAGACAACGTTTGCCTCGTCCCTTGCCGAGTTCTACTTTAAGCAAAACAAGATCGTTAAGACGCTTGAATCCCCCCGAGATTTGCAGGTTGGGCCCGAAATAACGCAGTACGGTCCTCTGGAGGGCGATTTCGAGAAGACGGCAGAGATTCTTCTCCTAGTGAGGCCGGACTACTCCGTCTTCGACGAGGTAAGGAGAAGCAAGGATTTCATGATCTTCGCTGACCTGCGTTTGGCAGGTGTGGGCATGATCGGCGTCGTGCACGCAAGCGAGGCAATCGACGCCATTCAGCGGTTCATCGGCCGCGTCGAGCTAGGAATGATACCACACATCATAGACACAATAATTTTCATCGAATATGGAGAAGTACGAAGCCTCTTCACATTGAACCTCCTCGTCAAAGTTCCGACCGGCATGATTGAAGCGGACCTGGCCAGGCCCGTCGTTGAGGTTCGTGACTTCGAAAATGGTTCCCTGCAATATGAGATCTACACTTTCGGCGAGGAGAACGTAATCATTCCAGTAAGTGATGCAAAGCCCACAATCAGTGCAGCTCAAAAGCTTGCTGAGGAGAGAATAATGCAAGAAATCAGGAAGTTTGACCCCGGGGGAGAGGTCACTTTAGTTTCTAACAACCGCGCGATCGTGCGTGTAGACAATGAGATTGTGCCGATACTCATCGGAAAGAAAGGTGCCACGGTTACAAAACTTGAGGAGAAACTCGGGGTGAAGATCGACGTAGAACCACTGGCGCCAAGTTCCTCAGGAAAGGAGGTCCGATATGAGGTAATGGAAGTTGGCAATCGAATCGACTTAGTGTTTGAAGAGGACCTTACGGGTGTGGCTGCGAACGTTTACGTTGGAGACCAATACCTCTTCTCGGCGACGATCGGTAAGAAGGGCCAGATCAGGGTATCAAAGAAATCTGACTTAGGCCGAAGTCTGTTGCGAGCCTTAGTGTCGAAGCAGAGGATTCGTGTTCTTATCTAGCGTCTACGAGGGCTGGAGCTTTACATCCGCCCCGGATAGCTTACGCGAGAAAACTTCGATATCCTTCAGCAGCGAATTAATCTGTTCGTCAAATCGGCTCTCTTTTGCAGTTGCTCGTTTTAACTCAGCCTTCAACTCTTCTTCGACTGTGCGATTTGCCCGTCCCTGCTGGCGAAGGTCCCTAAGTCTCCGCACTAGGGCACCTGTTTCCTGGTCGGCTAAGAACTGGTCGTAGGTGCCTTTACGCTCTCTCGATTTTTGATGTATTTTCGCCAAAGAGTTCTCTGATACAACTTGTTCTGATCGTTCAATGACTTTCTTCGCTTCGCGCTGTTTGAGTGCTAACTTTCCGCTTACAACGGCGCCGGAGAGGGTTGACATAACCGCCTTCAAGCGCGGGTAGCCACTTTGTTCTGTAAGGAATGTTGCGAAAGGTTTCTTGAGGTATTCTTTCGTGCTGTCTCGGACATCAAGAGGAAGGGGGTAGTCCCCGCGCTCGGAAATCGAAATGAGCTTCTTGAGCGGCCTCCCTAGTCTACTGAATCCAGTGCGGATCAACTCGCCTCTCAAGGTTCTTAGCTCCGCGTCGAGTTGTAGATAATCTTTCATCTTTGGATTCTGACGGATTTCCTTAATTTGCTGCCTCAGAGACTTATCCACTTGCTCAGTTTCGCCAAGTTTCCGCTCTACGGACTGTCTTTGGGAGGCTGCGGAGTCCTTCGAAGCCTGCAACTTCGATAAGGAATCAAGCTTCTCATTCAACTCTTCGAACGAGCGAAGCATGGACCCACGCCCCATCAAGAAATCATGCAGCTCCTCGCCTAGCCTACGTACCTTGTCAATGTTCCCGCCGAGCGTCATCATGTCGATGATGTAGTATGGCCTTATTTGTCGAAGCCACTCCTCTCTTGTTCGAGAGGCTTCTGACGCGAGCTTCGAAGTTTCGCGTTGAAGATTTCTAAGACTCCCCGAATCCTTCGCGGCCGGGACGCTAGACTCCTTACACATTTCCGGGATTATGCTCGTTAACCGCGCAACGGCCTTTGCCGCCCTATACTGGGCCCGATTGTCCCGCTTTGACTCCATTTCCTGCTCCGCTTTATGCGAGAGTTGATTGCAGAACTCTGCGATGGAGTCCAATCCACGCGTTATCTCCGTCATCAGTTTGTCTCGTTCACGTTCCGCCTGGGAAAGGTTTGAGGAGAGGGATTTCCGCAGCCAGTCTTGTAGCTTTGTTACCGGGACTTGGGTCGTCATAGACGACACTAGGGATTCTGCCTTCGGATGAAAGTGGGCTAAGAACTTGTGGGGCGGGTTATAATAGGCTCCCTGGGACGGCAGTTTACCTTGCTTCCTCTCTCAAGGTAATGAGAATTGTCTCAACTGTTTCTTCTGCTCGATCGATTCGTTTCGTGATATCATTGACCATGGAATCGTAGGTTTCACGGGTTGACTTGCCTGCTCTGTATTGGGACCTCACTTGGTTCATGCTTGTTCGTGATACTTCTACTTCGGCTTCGGCTCTGTCGATTCTTCGAATCAATTCATCGTAGCGCGGGGTGATTGTCCGAAGCTCGGCTTTGACCTCCATTAATGACCTATTAATTTCGTCAAGCCTGAGTTCCATGACTTTCTTTCTTCTCCTGAATTCATGTTTTACCAAGCCGCCCCTGGCTACTTCTTCCTCCATGACGACGAGTTCTCTTGATAATGCGAGTCTCTCGTCATACAACCCAACGAATTCTCTAAGCCTCTCGACGGGTATCGGAACCGCGAGCTCTGGCACTCGCCTGATCTTGACCGCCAGGGCAAATGCCGCAATCGCAACCTCAAGGCCAACAAGCCAAGGCAATGCTCCAAACGCTGACCAAAACGGAACATAGCCCAAGATCAGTCCGACGGTTACATTGTTCA
>JAHFFU010000027.1 GCA_023247835.1 Candidatus Bathyarchaeota archaeon | reverse complement strand
GAAGCGAAAGATGATTCCGGTCGGCTTGTTAACAAACTATTCCTTAACGGCAGCAAAATTCTCCAGATATTCAACACTGAAAAACCATTCAACCTCCAAGCCTTGGCGGATAGGCTGGAGCGAGTATTTCCCAGAATGGTAAGGATGAACGAAGGAGCCGGCATAATTGTTGTCATGGACAGGATCCGAGTTTCTCAAAAGGGGATAGTCGAGGGCACGGGACCGGCAGCGGAACGAGTCCAGAAGGTCTACGATGAATTCATCCGGGCCCAAACGCAACCCCCAGCCCCCTGATTTCTGGAATAATGCGCAAGAACCGAACGGGCGAAGCTCGACTCTGTATGGCCTTCGAGATTCGGAGCAAAGACCTTCTCGGCCGAATCGGATTACTAAGAACGAAAAGCGGGACCGTTGAGACTCCGCTGCTCCTGCCGGTTGTAAACCCGAATGCTCAATTAATTCCCGCAGGGGACCTGCGCGACACATTCGGCTTTGGCGCATTGATCACGAACTCCTATCTTATCTGGCGTAAATTTCGCGGAGAAAAGGATGTTCCGGGGATACATCAACTTCTCAACTTTGATGGTGTGATCGAGACAGATTCAGGCGCCTACCAGATTCTTCAGTATGGTGATGTGGAAGTTCAGCCGAAAGAGATAATCAACTTCCAAGAACGGCTGGACAGCGACATGGCCGTCATCCTAGATGTCCCAACAGGACAAGAGGCTTCGAAGGAGCGAGCGAAGTGGACCGTTGATGAGACCTTGCGCAGAGCTGATCAGGCATTAAGCGTAGTCACACGGAAGGACATCCTCTGGGTTGGGCCAGTTCAGGGCGGCGTCTATTCCGACCTAGTAGCCTACTCCGCCCGGGAAATGGCAAAACGGGATTTCTCAATCTATGCCCTAGGGAGCCCAACCCCGGTCATGCAGCAGTATCGCTACGACGTTTTGGTCGACATGATCATGGCCGCAAAGGTTAACCTGCCACCGGACAGGCCCCTGCACTTGTTCGGGGCGGGGCATCCCATGATGTTCGCCATGGCGGTGGCATTGGGATGCGACATCTTCGATTCCGCCTCATACGCAATATTCGCCAGAAACGGACGCTACATGACAACACAAGGCACAGCGAAAATTGAGGATTTGGCATACTTTCCATGCAACTGCCCTGCCTGTCACAAGAAAAGCCCCGATGAAGTCAGGAAGCTCCTGCTCATGGATCGTGAACGTTTCCTCGCATCCCATAACTTACACTCCTGCATGAGCGAGCTGCAAACGGTTAAGCAGGCTATTGTTGATGGAAGGCTTTGGGAACTCGTCGAGACGAGGTCGCGAGCCCATCCAGCACTCCAAATCGCCTTCAAGAAAATGCTCACCTATGCGGAGAGTCTGGAAGAAGGCACCCCTGTAAGAAAGAAGAAGGGACCATTCGTCTTCTCCGAAGCCTCCCTAAGCCGCCCGGAAATTCTTCGCTACCAAAAGCGCTTACTGGAGAGATACCGCCCCCCCGCCCGTGCCAAGAAGCTTCTTCTCCTGCCCGAATCCCAGCTGGAACCATTCCGGGAAGATTCACGCCTAGAAGATTCGCTAAGCAAGCTTGAGAAGCGAAGTGACGTGCACATTTGCTCCTACGGGCTTACCTTCGCCATCGTCCCGCAAGAATTACTCGACGTCTACCCGCTATCCCAAACAGAAAGCGCCCTCACACCAACCCACGCGACTATAGACTCGTCAGTGAAACGGATTACTGAATACTTGAAAGCGGCGGAATACGCACGCTGCCTAATTGTTGTCGAGGAACCTTGGCAAGGTAGGATTGCGCGTGCAATAAGAACCAAATTCAGGAGAAAAATGAAAGTCAAAATTGTCGAAGCAGAAGGTCTCGATAATCAATCGTTTTCGAAGGCCCTGAAGGCGCTAAAATAAGCGTTTTCCGATCTTTGAATAACCTAAAATGCAATTCCCAACGCATATTGAAGTTCGGTTGTCGAAGCGATGAACCTCGACCAAGTAAAGCGCGAGATTAAGGAGCTAGGGAAATCTCCAATTGCCGAGAAAGTGTACCCCATAACCTCTGACTGGGTGCCGCTGACCGATGTGCTTGCGATCATAAACAGGTTCGAAAAGCATTGGAAGAATTACAGGGAAACAAAGAAAGGTGCAAGCGAGGTTATGTTGATTGGTGAGATCCTCGGAGAATCCTAGTGCGAATTCGAACTTTTCCCAGCATTTTCCTTCTTTCGTAGGTTTTATTTGAAATGAAAAGGGATTAGTTGGGCGGAAACATTGCAGCGAGAACAAGTTCTAAGGCATCCAACCCGCCCCGTCGAAGTTCAACCGGAGAAGACCATTAGTGAACTCCTTAGTGACATGGCGCTCACCGGGTTTCAGGGGCGCAAACTGGGTGAGGCTGCCGACGCTTGGACGTCGATGCTCAAGAAACGGGAAATCGTAATCTGGATGGGGCTTGCAGGTGCTATGGTTCCTGCAGGAATGCGTGAAGTGATTACGTATCTTATCCGGCGAAGAATGGTCGATGTACTAGTTACCACAGGCGCGACACTCTACCATGATGCTTACGAGACTATTGGAGGCAAGCACTTTCAGGGAACGGATCAGATAGACAACGTGATGCTCCGGCGTCACCGGATTGACAGGATGTACGACGTGTATGCCGATGAGCGAAAGTTCTACCATCTTGATGTAATGATAGAGAAAGATTTCTCTTCGCGTCTCCAGTCTGGAAGGCCGTATTCCTCGCGTGAGGTTATGCATGAGTTTGGGAAATGGGTTTCGCGTATGGCGAAAGATAGGGATGGAATTTGCGTAGCAGCATACGAGATGGGTGTCCCGATCTTCGTTCCGGCAATGTGCGATAGCGGCTTGGGTTTCTCGCTCATGTTCGCAAACAGGAGAAGGAAGCGCCGCCTCATTGTAGACCACATGCGAGATGTTGATGAAAGCTCCAAGATTACGGAAAAATCAAAGCACACGGCTGTCATCATCGTCGGTGGCGGTGTTCCAAAGAATTTCATTCAGCAAACCGCTGTAATAGCAAGCTACCAAACCCGACATGACCGAACACATGATTTCGCAATTCAGTTTACGACCGATGTTCCGCAGTGGGGAGGGTTGAGTGGGTCAACTTTCGAGGAGGCTCAAAGCTGGGGCAAGTACAACCGGCGTTCCAGAATGGTCCAGTGCTTCACCGACGCGACAATAGCCATGCCAATCGTTGCGCACGCGCTAAGTCAGCGCTTTAAGAGGTTCAGGAGGCACGTGCCCAAGTTCCATTGGAGCGGCCAGAACGGGAGCCTACAGGTGACTTACCAATCAGTCAAGCTGTAGCAGATAGGTTCTCAGCCGTATTTGTAAGAGATTCCGAACCCACCTTTAGGGTTCTTCCAACCAATATCGTAGCACGCAACCATGCAGGCCCCGCACTCTACGCAAGCATCGTAGGTGATCGTGATTTTGTTTTCTTCCCACTTGTACACGTCGGTTGGGCAGACCCTGATGCATGCAAAGTCGAAGGGGCATTGTATGCACATTTTCGGGTCTTTGATCCACAGGTGCGATTCTTCGTCGACCTTGTAGCGGTTTCTGTAAAGCTTATCCTCAATCGTTAACGCGCGCTGGGTCATGAAAAGAGTCTCCAGACGTGGTAGAAATCCCGCATGAGGCCAACCCTCGAGCGCCGCTTGAATAACGTTGCCTTCAACCGCTTAATCTTATCCGCTTTGAACTCATCGTCAACCACATGCCACATGTAAAACAGCTCGTTGAGGGCTTCAGGGTAAAGTGTGAAGAAGTCCGGATTAGCCGAAAAGAACTTCGGTATATCCCTATATTTCTTCAAATCTTTCAGAACGAAGCTTTCCTCCAAACGTTGCCTGTACATGGCTAGGGTTCTGGATGAATAGTCGTTTCTCTTCTTGGCTTCGATGACGGTTTCTCCAGCGATTATCCCTGAAGTCATGGCTAGGTTTGTGCCCTCCCAGTTGATGGCGTTGACCAGCATCGCTGCGTCACCGACGACGAGCATGCCGTCCGTGTAGATATTGGCCACGTAATCGTACCCGCCTTCCGGGATTAAGTGGGCGGAGTACTCCTTCAGTTCTCCATCCTTGATCAGCGGGGCTATTGAGGGGTGGTTTTTGAATTGTTCAAACAATACGTGCGGCCGTTGGCCGCTCTTGTCCAAGTCTCGCATGCTGACGGCTATTCCAAGCGAGATCGTGTCCCGGTTTGTGTACATGAACCCGGCATGCAATCCAGGTCCCCAACCAACCAGCAACGCAGCGACACCCTCATCCGTGCCGAGGTTGAACCGTTCCTCGATCTTCTGTTTCGGGACCGCAATGACTTCTTTCACGGCCAAAACAACGGCGTCGGGCGGTAGTTCTCCCCGCAGGCCTGCCTGTTGCGAGAGCATTGAGTTGACGCCGTCGGCCGCGATTACAACGTCTGCTAAAATGTCCCCGCGTTCAGTCTTGACGCCTACAATTCTTCCGTCCTCTTTCACCACGTCGTCGACAGTCGTCCTGCTGATGATTACCGCGCCCGCATCCTCTGCCAGCCTAGCGAACCAGGGGTCAAATTTTGCGCGGTGGACTGTGAAGGCATTGTATTGGCCGTTGAACTTTTGGTTCCTGTGACTTAGAAGGAGGTGAGAACCCTTTGAGAGAAACCAATATTGGTATTCGACCACGTGCCGTTCGATGGGGGCTGTTTTCCAAAACTCGGGTGCTAGTTTCTCGGTGTGGTGTCTGAAGATGACGCCGCCAAACATGTTCTTTGCGCCGGGTTTCTCACCCTTCTCGAGAACGAGAACGTTCAACCCGGCTTTCGCCATGGTGTAGGCTGCCGCGATTCCGGCGGGGCCTGCACCCACGACTACCGAGTCGAACTTCTCTGCCATGGCGCTAACTCAGCTAAATGGACGTTCTTGAGCTCATCAATCAGGGCTGGGACTACCTTGAAAAGGTCGCCCACGATGCCGAAGTTAGCCATCTTGAAGATGGATGCTTCGGGGTCTCGGTTTATCGCGACGATGTAGTCAACGTTCATGATGCCGACTATGTGTTGGATGGCGCCTGAAATGCCCACCGCGATGTACAGGCGGGGTCTGACCGTAAACCCTGTCTGGCCGACTTGATGATCAAAGTTAATCCAGCCGGCTCGAACCGCTGCCCTTGAGGCTCCCACTTGTGCCTTAAGGACGGTTGCTAGCTCTTCGACTAATTCGAAATTCTTGGCCGCTCCTAGCCCTCTTCCTCCTGAAACGATAACCTGAGCATCTTCCAGGCGAACGCCTACTTTCTCGATTGGGACGAATTCTAAGACTTCCGTGTTCAGGTCAGTGGGCTTGAGGTTCACGTCCACTTTGACTATCTCCCCGTCTCTTCCCTGTTCAGGGGGCAAGCCCTTCATCACTCGAGGGCGCACGCTTGCCATCGTAGGCCTATCTTTGGGGCAGATTATGGTGGACATGAGGTTGCCGCCGTAGTCGGGCCTCGTACCCAGGAAGGTGCCAGTCTCGATGTCAACATCTAGGGCGGTGCAGTCCGCAATTAAGCCGGTCTCCAGGAAGGTCGCCGCCGAGCCCGCCAAGTCTCGGCCTCTCACAGTCCCACCGACCAGTAGAGCCTCGGGCTTGAACTTTCTCACGGCTTCTTCCATGGCAACAGCGTATGGTTGCGTCCGATAATTCTCAAGGCGCTCATCTTCAACCAAGTAGGCCTTGTCTGCGCCGTGAACGAAGGACTCTTTCGCTAGGTGCCCGACATTGTTCCCGATTATCAACGCGCCGAGTCTAGTGCCGTAAATCTTTGCGAGCCGTTTTCCTTCGCCTAAAAGTTCCCAGGAAACTTGTGCCGGCTTTCCGTGAAGCTGTTCAACAAAGACCCAAACCTCCCCGAACCTTCCTGCATTCTCCATTACTCCTTTCTCGTTTAGGGCTTCCTGCACTGCCTCGGCAGGCCTTGGTTGTGACGGTCCTAAGGCATGAACTTCGATCAGTTTCTGGACTAACCATTTTGCTGCTGCGCGCGGGTCTGCCGTTCCGTCGAAAACTTCGCCCTGTTTCCTTCCGGGTGGTGGGAAGACTTTCTTCACGATGGTCGGTGAACCCTTCAGGCCTAGAAGATTGGGGTCGCCGTTTATTGCCTTCTTATCCCAAACCTCGATTTTTGCTTTTCTCGCGTTGAGCATGCCTTCAATTGTGAACTTCCTCGGCTTGTTAGCTTCCTCTGTAATCGTAAGCACAGCTGGAAGCTTCGCTTTGGCAGTCTCAATGCCGTCGTCGAACCTGTGCTTTGTTACTATTGTTCGCGATTTCAGGTCAACCTGTTCTATTTTTGTAACGTTCGAAATAATCGGAATGTTGAATCTTACCGCGAGGCCTGGTGGAACTTGGCCTGTTTCGCCGTCGATGGCAACTTTTCCGCTTAGGATTAGGTCGAAGGGGTCCGTTTCCGCTATCGAGACAATGGTCTTCCAAAGTGTGTAGGAGGTTGCTAGGGTGTCTGCGCCCGCCATCTCCCTGTCCGAAACCATTACCGCGCGGTCGGCACCCATGGCTAGGGCTTCGCGCAGCCCTTCCTGCGCTTGCATCGGTCCCATAGATATAGCGGTGATTTTGCCCCCGAATTTCTCCTTTAGACGGATCGCTTCTTCGAGGGCGTTTAGGCAGAAGGGGTTGACTATGAGGGGGACGCCCTCACGGATCAGGTTTAGGGTAATGGGGTCGAAACGAATGTCCGTGGCATCGGGAACATGCTTGACGCAGACCACGATGTGCAATGTTTTTCGACCTTTTCCGGCAATTTTGAACTCGTTTCATGCGCCCATTGCGGCGTGATTCGAATTTTCGTTGGTGAGAGCGTAAACTGCCCTTTTAGGGTTTCCCGCAAAGAAGTAGAGTTGGGAAGAAGGTTGTCGCTTCATTCTTCGTCCGGTTGATTAGATTCAGGCGCCTCGGTGGAAACCTGAGTGGCGGCTGCGCGTTCCGCCTCAACAACCTTCAATCTTGTAACGTACCCTGCTATCCTGTTACGCAACCGTTTGGATTGTGTTGCCACTAACTCGCTCACGGCTTGCTTGTCGGATTCCCAATTACCCGCGAAATGTTCGGGGAATCTCCTAAGCACCTCTCTCGAAACCCGCTTCACGGTCTCAGTGCGAACCTTCCCCAAACGTAACAGCCCTGAAATTGAACTGGGCATGAGCAAGTCGCATTCAACATAAACTTTGCTGATGCAGGTTCTGTTGCGTTCATAGGACACGTCAAGAATTGTTACGCGTTAGGACACGGTTCCGACTGAGCGATGTCCCCTTTTATTCTGTGGCTACTCTTTGTATCGGCGTGGCTAGTGTGGTGGATGGTCAGACGTAAGACCCTTGATGCGTCAATAGGACTAGTCGTTGCGTGGGTTGCGCTTTTCTCGGTCCCTTTCTTCATTCCACAGATAGGTTGGCCTCTTGACATAGAGATTGGAGTTGTCACGACTATTGTCATGTTGGTTTTCTCGGTAATCTATTTCCGCAGCCGAGACGAGGAAGCTCGACCAGAGATTCCTAGAATTGCACTGCCCACATTTGGAGAAACCATGGATAGGCTCAAGCAACAAGAGAAAGTATCAACGCCAAATCCAGAGGAAGCTGAGCCTGTCGAGCGACTCTACGGCAGAGCAACGCTGGTATTCAAAATAAGGAGTACAACCGATTGGTTGGCAGTAGGACTAGTTGATAGCAAACGTGTGGAGATTATCGATTGGAAGTCTGTCAAGGGACAGGCACCTATGTCGCCTCGACCAACAGATGACCCGAACTTAAGCCATTTCCGTCTCGACCACCCACTTGTTCCCGAATTAGAATTAGAAGTCAACGCGACTTTCGAAGTATATGTCGGTGACCACGTTACCGTCTTTTTGCGCAAAGGTAATGCTGGCAACCTCAAGGTTGATGTTTTCAACGAAACTGGCAAGTATCTTCGTGGCTGTAGCTACACTGGGACTTCTGAGAAGGATAACTACAAAGAGTTTGGGTTCGATTTTGAAGTTATCCTGCCCCGCGTCATGACCCTCGTTCCTGCAAAGGAGGCAAACCCAGAATTATGGAAGAAACTCCAAGAGGAAAGTCATGGGCTAGATGAATTAGAAAAAGGGCTAGCGGAACTGAGTGCTGAACCACCGTCACTAGGGAAAGTGACCTTTCGGCAGCGAGTAATCAAATATGACCGTTTAGAAGCTGAAACTCTCTGCGGCGGATTGTATGTGAATCGTGCCGATTTTTACATGAACGCTGAACTTCTACCCGCATCCGAACGGGGTTTGGTCTATTTGACCGATAAGCTGGACAAGTTAGTGCGGGCTGTCAAACAGTATAGGAAGGAAGCGGGAGTTTGACAGTTAGTTTGGCTAGTGGTCGTTCATTTCATGCTTCATTAGTCGTTTCAGTAGAGTTAGGTCACGTTCACAACCTTCGACTATTGCCTTTAACCCTATGCCTCGAATGCGCCAAAGCACAGTGTTGTAGCCCTTCAGCCGTTCCCCGTTTAGGAAACGCTTCGAGTAAGAAGTTGCAGGGATGTAGGTTCTAGGACAAGACAAGTGGCTAACCGTAATCCAGAACGCAAGCCGTGTCCCAACGCGTAACACGGGGAATCATGTCCCATGAACTTAACAGAACCCTGATGCCGGTTCTGTCTAATCTAAGGGAGATGATTTTCGGTGTCAAGTCGATTGCTTGCGGATTCAGTTAGGCTAAGCTATGGTATGGGTTGCGTTTGTCGAAACGCTCGTAGTGCATTTTCACATCCCCGTAGAATTGGTTGATATCGATTATTGTATCTGACCCTTCGCGAAATAGGGCTTTCTTCTCATCCCACAGTTGAATTGTCAATGGATCAACAACATCGTGGTCATCGGCCAATACACGATTTACGGTTTGCAAATTCTCTTCAGAGAAACGTGCTTGAGAGACTGGCGATTTCGCCACAATGATAT
>JAHFFU010000205.1 GCA_023247835.1 Candidatus Bathyarchaeota archaeon | reverse complement strand
ATTTGGCGGAGCTCGCGATTTTCGGAGGAAAAAAAGCAGTTCAAAAGCCAACCTATGAATGGCCAGTTGAATTCCTCAAACGTTATGGGCAGAAAGAAGCAGAAGCTGTCGCGAGTGTCATCAAACGAGGAGTGGTTTGGGGCACATTCGCCTCCGAGATATCTGCCTTCGAACAGGAATTCGCGAACTATATTGGCGTGAAATACGCCATCTTCATGAATGCAGGGACAGGCGCTTTGCATAGCGCAATGGCTGCCGCAGGCGTTCAGCCAGGGGACGAAGTGATTACGAGCCCCCACACTTTCATCGGCTCAGCTTCCTGCATCCTACAGCAAGGCGCTATTCCCGTTTTCGTTGACATCGATCCTAGAACTTACAATATGGACCCTTCGAAGATCGAAGAGAGGATCACGAAAGCGACGAAAGTCATCGAACCAGTACACATCTACGGGCTCGCAGCGGACATGGACGCCATCCAGAAAGTCGCTGACAGGCATCGCCTAGTAGTTGTTGAAGACGCTTGCCAAGCTCACGGCGCCGAAGACAAAGGCAAGAAAGTCGGCAGTATCTGAGACATGGGCGCCTTCAGCTTCAACGCCACCAAGAACATGCAAACTGGAGAAGGCGGCATGTTCGTGACGGATAGTGACGAGTATGCAACTAGCTCGGAGCGGGTGCGTATCTTCGGCGAAGCTCTTCGGAAAGGCGTCCCAAGACCGTACATGTCATATGGGATAGGGTTCAACTACAAGTCAACTGAGCTGAATGCCGCACTAGGGCGTGTCCAGCTTGGCAGGTTAGATGAAACCAACAAGGTCAGGATCGAGAACTCTGAGTTTCTTACTAACCGATTGAAGAAACTGCCGGGTCTCATTCCACCGTACGTCCCCGAATATTCGAAGAGCGTTTACCACTACTACAAAATACGCGTCGATCCATCCCGATTAGGAATGAAGCTGACTCCACGTGAATTCAGAGATAGGGCCGTTGTTGTTCTGCAGGCTGAAGGAGTAAGGGCGGCGATCTGGTGCACGCAGCCCATCTACATGCAGCCCCTCTTCCAAGCGCGCGAGGGTTACGGGAAAGGGTTCCCATGGAAGAGTCCATACGTGAGTAGAGACGTAAGGTACGAGAAGGGGCTCTGCCCCATCGCCGAACAGACTTCAGAGGAAACGTTCAACCTGTCGTTGCATCCGCCAAACGGACTCGATCTGATGGAAGAGTACGCTCAAGCCTTCGAGAAGGTCATCGAGCACGCAAGCGAATTGGAAAACGTGAAGCTGCCGCAATGGGAAGAATGGTGGGGCGGTATCGTACCCGTCCTTCCCGCCCAGTAACTCTAACCTCCCTTCTTTAGCACTTCAAGGTTTACAGGGTTTGGCGGCATCTCACCTTTCAGACCAGCAATTAAATTGTCGGCAGCCATCAAACCCATTTTGGTTCTGGTTGCGACTGAAGCACTCGCAATGTGCGGTACAACGATCACGTTATCCAAAGTCAGAAGTGGATGATTAGCTGGGAGTGGTTCGGGTTCCGTAACATCAAGCGCGGCATAGGCAATCTTACCACTACGCAAAGCCTCATACAACGCCATGTTATCGACTATCGGGCCGCGCGAAGTGTTGACCAGGATGCAATTCTTCTTCATTTTATCAAATTGCGTTGCACCGATCAAGTGATGCGTCTCCGGAGTTAGGTTTGTATGAAGAGTAATGAAATCAGAATTAGCCAGTAATGTTTCAAGCTCAGTGAACCTGATTCCAGATTCATCTTCAGCTTGTTTTTGTCGAGTGACGTCGTGGTAGAGTATGTTCATTCCGAAACCTTTCGCTCTTCGCGCTACTGCTTGACCGATTCTGCCAAGACCAACAATACCCAGTGTGGCGCCGTGTACATCCTGGCCCATCAAAATCATTGGTCCCCAAGTCTTCCATTTCCCCGCACGGACTTGCTTGTCTCCTTCAACAATCCTTCTTGCCGCGGACATTAGCAATGCAAAAGCGAAATCTGCCGTCGTTTCAGTTAAGACGCCGGGTGTGTTGCCGACGATTATTCCGCGCTTCGTTGCTTCCTTAACATCGATGTTATCGAAGCCCACCGCGCAATTGCTAACGACCTTCAATTTCGGAGCTTTATCCATTAATTCCGCATCTATTCTGTCCGTAAGAAGCGATAACAGACCCTCGACGGTTGCCACATTTTCCAGGAGAGCATTCCTCGGCGGAGGAAGTTCGCCTTCCCAAGTCTTGGCATCACAGAACGAGTGAATCTTGTCCATCGCTTCCTTCGGCAAGAGACGCGTAACGTAGACCTTCGGTTTCATTAGAAATTTACATCCTTTACCTTGACTAAACTATTCCCCAGGCCTTCCTCCACGTTCTTTTTCCATTCGCAATAACTGTTTCCGATTTTTCCCCTACAACGGGTTTCAACTCAAAACCAATCACTGGTGAGATTTCTCTCGGACTGGAAGGAATATAGCCAATGTCCATAAGTGCTCGGAGAAACATCACTAGTTGGGGAACATCATTCTCCCCGCCATTCAAGCCGAATCTAGGATGCTGATCTCCATAAGCTAGAAACCCCGGCGTCTTTACGCAGTTGCCAAGATGGACATGGACCAAGTGGTCTTTCAAGAGTTTCAGCGATTTCGCTGGGTCCTCATCCAGCAACGGTGCGTGCCCCATATCATACATTAGACCGAAATCGGGGAATTGTCTTTTCACACTTTTCGAGACCATTAACGCCTCATCCGAGGGCCCGATCAGACTCTTCTTCTCTACAGTCCTGTCGAACGTCTCGAGTGTAACATTAACACCCCGCTCCTTGCCGTAAGAACAGAGTTCGATGAGCGATTGGATGAGCAGTTCCGTGGCCGGTCTCCTCTTCTCCGCTCCAGGGTCGGGCCCACTCAGGACGGTGAAACGCTTAGCGCCTATTTCCTTGGCTTCATCGATAAGAGCCTCAAGAGTTTGCAGTGCCTCTTTACGCTTAGTTTCATCGAACGAGTTTAGATCTAATTTCTTGGTGAGTATCGCAGGCTGGGCGCCAAAGGCAACACGGGCATGAGCCGTCGCAATTGTATCCGCAACTTGTTTTCTTACTTCGTTGTCATTGATATGGCCGACTTCA
>JAHFFU010000204.1 GCA_023247835.1 Candidatus Bathyarchaeota archaeon | reverse complement strand
AGCCTACCGTAAAGAAACTTGAGGATAAAGGCAGCATCTATTTCACTGGATGTGGTACGGCGTTCTTCGCTTCGATGCTGGGTTCGCAGGTACTATCCCTATCTGAAAGAGTAAGGCTCCGATTCTCATGCGTCCCTGCCCTTGAGCTTCTGAGCTATGACTACATTATAGACGGAACATGTGCGACAATCGGGATTTCACATAGCGGCATCACTAAGACAACAGTAGACGCATTAAAGCATGCGAAGGGAAAAGGCGCACTCTCAATCGGCGTTACGCATTTCCAGGACAGACCCATCTCGGCCGTCGTAGACGAAACATTGGTCGTGGGAAACGGGCCAGACAACTCAAGATGCCACACTAAGTGCTATGTGGCACCGGCAGTTGCATGCACGCAGATTGTTATCGGGTTACTGAAGAATTCCGGAAAAGGCCTATCAAATCGCGTGCAACAAATCGAATCAGAGTTGAATGAACTACCCGGGCTCACAGAGAGAGTACTGAGGTCCGTAGACAAAGTATGCAAGAGTTTAGCGGAAGAGCACTCCGAGATTAATCGTTACTACTTCGCAGGCACCGGCCCGAACGTTCCTAATACGCTTGAGGCCGCGCTAAAGATTATGGAAACTAGTTTCGTTCCAGCTCAAGGGTTTCAGACTGAGCAACTGCTGCACGGCCCCTGGGTGTCGATGGATAATGGGAGCCTACTCATTGTCTTGGCCCCGAGGGGCAATTGCCATGAGCGAAATGTAGACTTGGTGAAGGCAGCGAAAGCAGTCGGGACGCCTGTAATCGGCTTAATCGATGAAGGGGATGACGAGCTGAGCTCTCTGTGCGATGAGGTAGTACAATTGCCAGCCGTTGATGAGTATTTGTCTCCCTTCCTCAACATAATTCCCCTCTACCTCTTTGCATATTATTCGAGTGTTAAGCGGGGAATGAACCCTGACCTCTTGAGATATCCGACTCCTGCCTACTGGCAGGCAAGGCAAATCATTTTCCCGCCGGGGACTCACTAGCATTAGGTTTAGTTAATGAAAAAAGGAATAGAAGGAAGGGTTCCGCAGGCTTAGTCGCCAGGATATTACTTGACGACTTCACCAGTTGCGAAACGTGGACCAACAGTGTTGATCTTCACCTTCACCTTATCGCCAGGTTTAGTTTGTGGGACAAAGACTACGAAGCCCTCGATCCTTGCGACTCCGTCACCGCGACGGCTGGTCTCTTTGATCTCAACTTCGTATTCCTTCCCTTCCTCGACTGGCTTATTGAAGGAGCGTTCAAAGCTCATGCGTTTCACCTCGACTTTTCGTTCAGCTAGGTTAGTCGGGAGAAAACTGGCGCGTCGGAACGTTTGATTACGTATAAGACGGTCGGCTTCAGCCCGTATACATAGCTTGCCCCCATACCGCTCTTGGACCCTAATAATGATACCTGAAAATTCGCAAAATCATTCTATCAGGGTGCTCACCGGTGGCGGCGGTTTCTTCCTTCTTTGGTATCAGCCCGCTGCCAATCTCTCTTTCTTTGAGTTTCGATTCTTGTCCGGCCGGGTCGGAAGGATGTATGATCCCTTCGGTATTCCTGGATTTGACCGTAGAAGTTTGAATAACCGTTCTCATCGCTCGCGAGAGCTGAGATTAGCTCGTTCAGCTTCAACCGATTTGTGTCTGAAGTGTTCTCGTCCCACGCTCGGGAATATACGCCGTATGCGATATGGAATTTGAAGTCTTGAGGCCTGTCAATTTCCAATTTAGACGGGCTCTTGGTTTCTGGAGTGTTCTCCGCCATCTGCGTTCTCTGGAATGTGGATTGCATTAACAGCTTATTTAATTCGCCTCGCCACCGTTCCCCTGCGTCCAGGAACTTGCTCGGAGAACTCATGCGAACTACGAGGCGTGAAAAACCACTGCGGCTGTTCCAGGTTTGAACCAGTCGGTGCACGTAGGAATGCTTTTATTGAATGGAAGGGCTGTGGGCGCTTCCACAACGCTTCCAGTATACTTTCATCTTGGAGGTGAACAACGCTTGACAGAAAATACAGTTACAGAAAGAGCTCCTTCCACCAGAGGCAATATTCCATTGAATACAATCCTAATCGGCCAGAAGCCCTTGATGGCTTACGCTACCGCCATTGTTATGCAAGTCAACAGTGGCTCAACGGAACTTTCCGTGAAAGCACGTGGTCGCGTCATATCCAAGGCCGTCGACGTGGTCGAGGTCTGCCGGAGACGCTTCTTCGACGGAAAGCTGGAGATAAAGGGCGTCAACATAGGTACAGAAGTGCTAGGTGAAGAGGGCCAAACGAGAAATGTTTCCACGATCGAGATTAAGCTAGCAAAGAAAGCTTAAACCTGATGCTTCGTGGATAAACCCTAACACCATTTTTCTCTTTTTCTTCTTTCCGTTCAATCAGTGCGAGTATTGCTCGTCGGTTTTAGCTGCCATAATGAAGTCGTTTCGATGTAGGCCCTTTATCTTGTGAGTCCACCATGATACCTTCACCCTACTCCATTCGGTCGTGAGAACGGGATGGTGCCCTTCGGCTTCGGCTATTCCGCCCACCTTGTTGGTAAAGGCCAAGGCCTGAGCGAAGTTCTCGAACTTGAAGACCCGTTCTAGGCGTTTGATGCCTTCTCCTTCCACGACCTGCCACTCTGGGACTTGTGGGTGAAGTTCAGCGATTTCCGCATCGGTTACGGTTGGTTCGCCTTTTCGGCAAGCAACACATTTCATGCCAATCAAGCTGGACATTTAGCCCTCACCTAGATCGTTTGCTAGACACTGTAGACTACTCTCTTTGCAAGTCAGGTAGAATCTTCTCGAAATAGTCAAGTGAGTTAGGATTAGTCAGGGAGCCTCTGTTCGAGACTGGTTTGCCGTTTATGATATTCCTTACCGCGCTTTCAACTTTCTTCATGTTGAAGGTATAAGGTATGCTTGGAGTCTCGAGAATCAGGGCTGGAACATGCCTGGGGGAGGCATTCTCACGCAGGGCCTTTCTTATCCTGCCCTTCAAATCCTCGGTTAGGCTATTCCCTGGCACAAGTTGAACAAATAGAATCACCCTCTGGTCTCCTTTCCAATCCTGTCCCACAACCAAGCTGTCGGCAATCTCGGGGAACTTTTCGAGGACGGTGTA
>JAHFFU010000203.1 GCA_023247835.1 Candidatus Bathyarchaeota archaeon | reverse complement strand
ATGAGGCTGTTGATTACAAATCCACACCATGGGCTGTGTTTACTAATCCACAGATAGCCGCAGTCGGGAAGACTGAAGAAGAATACGTTAAGGAAACCGGTTCATGCTCTTGCAGAGTGGTTGAACTTGGCGACGTGGCGAAAGCTGCTATGTTGGGTGAGAAGGAAGGCCTGCTTAAGCTTGTGGTTAATCCACGCGACGGCGAAGTGGTAGGCTTGCACGTCTTGTCACCACTGGCCACCGAATACATAATTGAAGGGGTTTATGCGATAAGACACGGCTCAACCTTCAGGGACATCATTAACACGACTCATGTCTTTCCAACCCTAGCGGAAGGAGTGAAACTCGCGGCCCAATCTTTTGTACGTGACCTAGGCATGATGAGCTGCTGTGTCGAGTGAGCGAAGGGACGCAGAAATCAAACGTTTCACTTGCCAAGATTGCGACCCCACACTGATTCAGTCTGCCTTCGAGAAGCGCTTTAGCGCACACTGCCCTAGGTGTAAAGTCGATGAAGTTCAAAGAAGCAGACTGAGACCATGCATCGCTCATCCGAGTCGTTCATGGGCCGGGTCGAGGGCTCAACCCTGGCGAGAGCCCGCGGGGCTTAGCATTGATTTGGGGCTAGGAAGGAGCATAGGCGTCTTCTCAGCATATTCAACATATTAGCTTCCAAATTTTTCAGCAAGAAACTTGTCCTCCTGCTTGGAGAGGCGATAGTATAAAACTACCAGTAGCGGGAACAGAAAGATGCCCGGAATGGTCGGCCAGTGGATTAGCCATCCTCCTGCGACCAGGATCATTCCTAGGTACTGCGGATGTCTCAGATACCTGTACACGCTCTGTGTGGCAAGCTGGCCTTTGGCTCCATAGATCTCTCTCCAACCGAGAATGATTAAGAGAACTCCAAGGAAGGTTACCAGAGAACCTACTGGCATTCCAATTCTGAGCATGTATAGCATGAAGTCCTTCTCGAAGAGCCTTAACCCAAGGATGCTCGACAGGAAGTAGACGCTTAGCGGAAAACCAAACATCTCCGCGAAGAGCGAGACAATGAAGGCCGCATAAATCCCGTGCGATCTCCAGTCGCGCTTCAGTCTAATTGGAATCAACGCCAGAAACCCGACAAAGACAGCTATGGAGGCCCCGACAAGCCCCCATGAGCCTTTTGTTATGGTCAGCTGTTCGTCGGTAAGTCCTTCAGTCGTGAACAACATGAAGGAATGACCTACTCCCATGAAAAGGGCTGCGACGGTTACTGCTGAACCGATCAGCGCCAGCGATCTCATGATACTACGTCCGTTCAGCATTCCTCTCAATTAGTTCTCGCCTTCCAGGAGAATCACATCGCTGAAATCGGTGCGCAAATATAACACTCTGCCTGCAGTTGCGTCGGATCACGCATTGGAGAAAATCTTCCTCGTTTTTTGATTATACGACGATTAACTGAGCGGTCATTGAGTAATGGCCGGTTCTGCAGAACTGCGAGCACACAATTCGATATTTGCCTGACTCATCAGCCCGAAGCCAATAGTGATTAACATGACCGGGGATAGCATCTATTTTAACGCCCAAATCGTAGATGAAAAAACCGCGAGCCACAATCAAAGAAATCAAGTCGAATTCAACTACTTCACCAGCGTTGACGTAGAGTACGTTTTCGATAGTTAGGCCCTCTGGGTAATTCCCAGTCGTCCCGTTAGGATACTGGGTGCTTGCGCCATTGGCATAGTGGAAGGTCCAATAGAACTGTCGAGCAACCACGGTGACTCTTGTTGGTCCACGAGTCGGCGGAGTATCCGACTGAATCAAGGTAATTCCAGATATGACCCAATAGAGCCCAGCACTACAGATGTGTGTGATCAACACCGACAGAATCTCTATCGCACGCACTTTCGATACCATCATTCTTCATTCTGCCTCTGTCTCTTCTTTCGATGTTTGATTATCGCAAGCACGAGTCCGAAAACAGCAATCCCGACAACGATACCGACAAGCGGACTCTGGTCAAGGAACATCCATTCAGCTGCAACTTGCAGCCATTGGGTTCCAAGCGATCCCACAGGCTCGCCTTCCTTGACTTGCACTTGTACCATGCTCCAGACTAGAATCGATCCCGCATCGATTCCCACTCCCAGCGTGTAGTTGCCGGGTCTGACTGATTCTGACATCTTAAGCTCGGCCCGAGTTGGCACAGAAGCGAGATCTTCAAAGGAGGGGTACGGGTTAGAGAACGTCACCAACATGTCATTAGGGTTGTAAGAAGCCCACGAATATCGGAGGGTTCCGTTGCCCGCAAGGTTCTGCGGCGCATTGGCTTCGAGGGAAAGGGAGCTTTGTCCGCCCTGCTTGAGGCTCACAGACTCTGGTGCGGCGCGAACTGATAGGGGAATGGGCAGGTCTGCGTGTACGACGCCTATCTTGTTCGTTTGATATTCGGCGAACCAGACATCACCATTAGGCGCTAACGCGATCCAAAGAGGCGTGGAAATGGGACCTGTAGGGATCATAAATTCGGTCATGGTTTGAGTTGAAGGGTCGAAGAAGCTGATGCTGTTCCCCAAATGCTCACTGAACCAGACTCTTCCCTTATCGTCGATAAGGAGGCCGTTCGGGATCGAGAAGGGATAAACTTCCTTAGGCGGCGTACGAGTCGGATAGAGAATTAATTGCGACGTGGATGGTATCAATTCGCCGACCCAATTACCTCCGTGATCAGCAAACCATACATGTCCACTTTGGTCCGCCGCTATCCCGACTGGCGAGGATACCCTGGACTCCAACGAATATTCCACGAAGCTCTCGTTCCCCGAATAGAATTTCGCGACCTGCTGCGAATACGTCTCAGTAAACCACAACGTCCCATCCACATCGAAGGTCAGGTCGGCGGGGCCGGAAGCGTTCGTAGGAACGGGATACTCCAACAATCGATTCGTTGATGGGTCGAAAGACCCGATCTTACCACCTAAGAATTCGGTGAACCACACGCGGCCCAGTTGATCTGTCATAACTCGCATAGGGAAGGACCCCACCGTCGGAATATCAATGATCGTAAAATTACCCGCAGTCGGATCGAAGCGTAATAGGCGGCCATGACCACCCGGCACGAACGAGCCCCCCGGGTTCACGGCCCCTTTTCCCGAGTACTGGGTAA
>JAHFFU010000202.1 GCA_023247835.1 Candidatus Bathyarchaeota archaeon | reverse complement strand
ATGGGTTTGGCCGGGCCTATAGTTGAATCTTCTTTCACGCACAGCCTTGCTCTGACTACCACTCCGCTGGCTGAAGTGTCGTCTCATGTGAACGCGGCTGTGGAAGGGCAGGCTGTCTTGGTTGCGAGTTCCGGATCCTTGATAATGCTAGCAATTGGAGGAATGTTCGGGTACCTGATCTACATTTCTGGCAGATTGAAACCCACCTCGGTTATCGCGGAGAGGGGACTGGGAAGGTCCGTTTACGATTTCCTTTGGAACCGGTGGTACATCAACCCAGTATACTACAAGGTCTTCGCGTACGGAACCATTTCAGCAGCTGCAGGCCTGAGACGTTGGATTGAGCTCGGCTTCTTCGATAAGATAAGCAGCGCAGTTGCTCAAGTATCCGTAAGAGCCTCCAAAGGAGGAGAGGGAATAGATCTCGGCGTGATTGACGGAACAATGAACGGAATCGCATATGTAGGTCGAAGATTTTCTTCCGCTCTTCGAAGAATCCAAACTGGTATTCCTCAGGAATATGTCACTGTCTTCGCACTGGGTCTATTTGCGTTGATTGTCGCAGTGCTTTTCTTTCTGGTATGAGGCAGCCAACTTGGTCTTATTATCCGTTCTAATCTTCACACCAATACTTGGCGCAATAGCTGCATACCTAGCCGGATATGCTGGAGAAAAAGTCTCGAAAGCAATAACGATAGCAATCTCCGGTTTCACAGTCGCCGTAACCCTGTTCATCTTCTCCGGCTTCAACTGGGCCTTGCTTGGATTCCAGCTCGTGGAGAATTATGATTGGGCCAAAGCTTTCGGCTTAACTTACGTAGTTGGCGTCGACGGCATCAGTTTACCGCTACTGATCATTTCGAGTCTTTTGACAACCTTGGCCGCTGCCGGCTCATGGGAACCGATCAAGCAGAGAGTGAAAGAGTATAATGCGCTTCTACTTCTCTTCGAAGGATCGATCATCGGAGTATTTACTTCCCTAAATCTAGTCGCCTTCTACGTCTTCTGGGAGCTCGTTCTCATCCCGATGTTTTTCTTCATAGGCGTCTGGGGCGGCCCCCGTAGGAAGTATGCGGCCATGAAATTCCTGATAATGACACATGCTGGCAGCATCTTGATACTCCTAAGTTTCATTGCGCTTTACGCATTTTCGAGCCCACACAGCTTCAATTTCACTACCCTAGTTAACATGCATCTCCCTCTAACACTTCAGATCCCGATCGCGCTTGGCTTCTTCATTGGCTTCGGGGTCAAACTACCCATAGTTCCCCTTCATACCTGGCTGCCTGACGCGCATGTCGAGGCACCGGCGCCGATCAGCGTTTTACTCGCGGGCTTACTGCTGAAAATGGGCGGATACGGGTTCATACGAATGAACCTGTTTCTTACACCCGATGCGTCCAAGTTTCTTGCCCCAGTCTTCATAGGTTTCGGGATTCTCACAATGTTTTACGGGGCAATTGTCGCTATGATTCAGCAGGACTTCAAGCGGATGGTTGCGCTAACAAGCATTAACCATATGGGGTACGTGCTTCTTGGCGCCTTTACTTTGACGACGCCAGGAATCAGTGGCGCGGTTTTCCAGATGTTTAATCACGCAAACGCCATAGGCGCGTTGTTCTTGATGTCAGGCGTCATCCACAAGCACATGGGAACTCGAACCATACGGGAACTTCCTGGTCTGGGAAACGCCATGCCGAAAACAAGCTTTCTTCTAGTCTTGGGTTCACTGGCCGCGATGGGATTGCCAGGATTCAGCAACTTCATCAGCGAATATACAGTCATACTAGCTGGCATCTCCGTCAACCCGCTTTATGCGGTTGCGGTCCTGGTTCCTGGAATAACAGCCGGATATTTTGTCTGGATGCTCCGCAGAGTTCTCATATCGCCCGCTGCCGGACCCACCGTCTCCAGAGAAGCGCCATATTACACGCTCATAACTCTAGGCGTTTTCCTTGTTCCTTTGATTCTACTTGGTTTGTATCCAGCCCCTCTTCTTGGGGTGATAATCCCCGCTATCCGATCCGTCCCTGTTTAGCTGACTCGCACACACGAAAATCGACGGTTCAAATTCTGTTGCTCGCACCATCCGCCACGCACACGAAAAACAGACTGGTTCGAATTCCGTTGCCCGCACCAGCATACCCACACACACATGAAATACAAGCTCTTTCGTTCAAGGTAGCGTGATTTTTCGGTCTCCACTCTTATCGTGTGGGCCAACAAAATTCAACAACCAAGCAACAATTACTTACTGAAGCTGGTCGAGGAGATTCTGAAAAAGGTCGTGACCTAGGATAGGGCCCGAGTCTTCGTTCCGAGTGTTAAACACTTGGGCCCAAGTGTAATACAGTTGTCGCAAATCAGGGTAGGTATGCCAGTGCGTGTGCGTGGGTATGCTGGTGCGAACAACAGAATTTGAACTCATTTTCTAGACTGCCATTAGACGCTAGCTAGACCAGCCGTCTAGTCGCGGACTGCAAAGTATTCTCAAAGAAGTTTTCGGCGTACTCCTAATGTCGGCTTCGATAATCATCTAAAGCACTCTAAGGTTGCTACGGCTAACCCACAAAGAGCTTCCCTTTGTCCAGCATAAGCTCCGATTCATTATACCTTCGGCCGTACAACTTCTTGATCACAATGAAGCGACGAGCCCTTTCCGCAAGTTCCTTCTCAAAGATTTCGATGACGCCATCGAATAAGCTGAGAATTGTCTGAATCTCATCCCTCGACGCTATCGACGGATCAAGAACTCCCAGTGTCGTAAAGCCCTCAGTCTTGCGCTTCGCAACGAACTCGGACAGCCATTTCCTCGTTGTCAGAGCCTTATGACGAAGCAGTACATCCGAGAGAATATCGAGAATGATTAATTTGGTAGCATCGGTCTTACTGCGCATCTTGGTCATGGATTTGCTCGTGTTGAAAGCGATGTTGAACTCGCTGAGACTCTCCACGCCTGCAATAACATTTAGGTTTCCAGCTTCGTGCTCGGCTAGTCCAGCTCCAGCGCAGAAACCATAGAATCCCTCGGCATGGCTGCCGACTAAGTCTTTGACCCTACTCATATCTGCAGAAATGTAGAAAGTAGGCCTAGCAGAAGCCGATCCAGCCTCGATGATCCTACGTATGAGTAGGTCCCTCTCATCACATGATGGCGAAACTAAAA